>CANJYI010000005.1 GCA_947478975.1 Chthoniobacteraceae bacterium | reverse complement strand
GTCCCTCGGAAGAGTCCACAACCATCGGGCAGAGTGCAGCAGGTTCCTTCTTTCAGACGGCCAGTCCCTGCCAGAAGTGAGCGCTTGGTGTCGGCTTTGGAGAAACCTTACGGAAGCGACTTCTTTAGGAAATGCAGCGTAACCGACCCGATGGTCTGCAGGCTGTCTGCGCTGATTTGGGACAGCGTGTCATCCGCCGTGTGCCACGCATCGTACTCAAAATCGATGATGTCGATGGCCGGAATGCGCGCAATGAGGTTGAGCGGCACGTGGTCGTCGAGCATGGGGCGGTCAAAAATGCGGAAGGCTCCCCGGCTTTGGAGCGTCTCGGCGGAAGAGAGCAGGCCCTGGGTGAGATCTTTTGGGGAATCCAAGGGCAGGGTGACCGTGAGGTTGCGATCTCCGATCATGTCCCAGACGACTGCGAATTTGAATTGGGCAGCCCTGCCGGTTTCCCTCAACTGGGTTGCGTAGTGGCGGCTGCCGTACAGTCCGTCGGTTTCGGTGAACTGCTGGAGCGCCTCCTCTCCGTCGAAAAACACGAGCTCGATTTGTGTGGCGAGTGCGGGATCCAGTGCGAGGACCCGCGAGAGCTCAACGAGTGCACCGGTGCTGGAGGCGCCGTCGTTGGCCCCCACAAAGGAGATGGTGCTAAAGGATTTGGTGTCGTAGTGCGAGCCGACGATGACCTTTTGGGTGGTCGGTTGGGTAGCGGCGGGCGCGCCAAACCGGGCCAGTAGGTTGATCATCTGCAGGGCGCCGTGCGGTGTTTGAGCGACGAACGCTTGGGGTTCGACGGTCCAGCCGTTTGCCTGAAGAGCGGAGGTAAGCTGGGCACGCGCTTCCGCCAGCGCCTGTGAGCCTGCAGGGCGCGGGCCGAAGGCTACCTGCTTTTCCACCTCGGCGTAGGCTCGGGCGCCGCTGAATTCCCTCCAGATTTCGACCGGAACGGGCTGCTTTTGGGCAGTCTTTGGCTTGGAGTCGGAGGCTGGATCCGGTTTGGACTCCTGGCTGCAAGCGGCAAGGCTTTGGAGAAGCAGAAGAGTCGCTGTGCGCAGGGGAGCGCGGAGTCGTTGCAAGGCTAAGCGGGCCATGGGGCGGGGGTGGTTTCTTAGCGGTCGTCCGCCTCAATGCCCAACAGAGAGAGGATCCGCTGGAGGTCATCCTGGCCGTAGTACTCGATCTCAATGCGCCCGCGCTTGTCGCTGTGCTGGAGGGCCACGTGGGTTCCAAAATGGTGTTGAAGCCGATTTTGGAGCCGCTGGATGGCGGGGGCAACCCGCGCGGTGCTTTTTGCGGATTTGGTGCGGCGTTCCTTCCCTGTGGAATCCGCAATTTGGGCGACGAGGGTCTCCGTGCCACGCACCGTGAGGCCCTTGCGCAGGATCTCCTCTGCGGCCGCCGTCTGCTCCTCGTGGGAGCGGAGACTCAGGAGCACTTTGGCGTGCCCGACTGAAATGCGCTCCTGAGAAAGCCAGGTTTGAAGTTCTGGCGCCAGATCCAGCAGGCGAATGCTGTTGGCGACCGACGCGCGGCTGCGCCCTACGCTGCGGGAGATGTCCTCCTGCTTCATGGAAAACTCCTCTGCAAGGCGCAGGTAGGCCTTCGCCTCCTCCAGCGGGTTTAATTCAGCGCGCTGGATGTTTTCAATGAGGGCGAGTTCGAGGACGTCCCGGTCGGATGCTTCCCTGACGATGACAGGCACCGTCTCAAGCCCCACCAGTTGGGACGCCCTCCATCGGCGTTCGCCGGCGATCAGTTCGAAAAGGTCTCCCGTCTTCCGGCAAATCAGGGGCTGGAGAATGCCATGTTCGCGAATCGAGTCGGCCAGTTCGTGAAGCTCGTCCTCCTTAAACACCTTGCGCGGTTGCAGAGGGGAGGGCGCCAGCGCTGCGGGCGCGAGCTGTTGGACCCGTTCGCCCTTCTCCACCACGGGGGCGGGAGAGGCTATGGGGGTTGCAGGCCGGGTGGTAATGAGTGCACCCAGTCCTTTGCCGAGAGCGGAAGGCTTCGCCATAAAGGAGCAACGCTACCTTCCCGATTGCAAAAGGCAAAACTTCCTCCCCGGAAAAGCCGCCTCCTCTGCACCCCCAATTGCGTCTCTTTCCTCCCCGGTAAGTCAGGAGGTCCCGCCTGAGGGCGCGACCAGCCAGCGCTGCGGATCGGGTGCCCAGGGTTCACGGCCCAGGGCCGAGCCTTTGTACTCCCTCAAATTCAGGAGGGTCGTCGCTGCCAGCCCCTGGAGTGCTTCGCGCGTCAAAAATGCCTGGTGCGCGGTCACCAGCACGTTGGGGCACATCAGAAGCCAGGCCAGCTTTTCATCCCGCAGCACCTCCTCGGAATGGTCCTCGAAAAACACCCCCTCTTCCTCCTCGTACACGTCCAGTCCAACGGCCCCAATTTGGCCGCTCTTGAGCCCATCCATCAGTGCCGGGGTGTCAACCAACGCACCCCGCCCCGTGTTGATGAGCATGGCCCCTGCACGCATCCGGCTGATGGCGGCCGCATCCACCACATGCCGGGTGGCCTCGTTGAGGGGCAGGTGCAGCGAAACAATGTCCGCGCGGCCCAGCAGTTCCGGCAGGGGACAGTATTCGAGCCCGGTCTCCTCCGAAAGGGCGGTGTCCGGCGCCGGGTCGCTGCCCAGCAGCACGCAGCCGAAGCCGTGTATGATCCGGGCGAAAACAGCCCCTATTTTCCCCGTACCCACCACCCCGACGGTTTTTCCGTGCAGATCGAACCCCACAAGGCCCTCCAGCGAAAAATTGCCGTCCCGCACGCGGCTCGAGGCCCGGACAAGCTTCCTGTTCAAGGCGAGGATCAGTGCGACCGCGTGCTCCGCGATGGCGTGGGGCGAATAGGCAGGCACCCGCGCCACGCAGACACCCAACCGCCGCGCGGCTGCAAGATCCACGTTGTTAAACCCGGCGCAGCGCAGCGTCACCATGCGCACGCCCGCCCCCACAAGCCGCTCGAGGGTGTCCGCGTCCACCCGGTCATTGACAAACACGCACACGGCCTCGCATCCCGCCGCCAGCGAGGCAGTCGACGGACCCAGGCGCGCCTCCACAAAGCGGAAGGCGACCTCCTCGGCACCCGCCGGCGTGGGCCCGGCGGCCGCAAGCTCCAGTGCCTCACGGTCAAATCGGTGTGTGTCAAATACGGCTACGGTGATCATGAAGTTTCGGAATCCCTTTCGGTTGGCTACGGAAGCGGATCTTAAAAAGCCTTAAAAAAGAGGGCGGGCAAAAAGAAACTTCGGGAAAGGGGATTTTTACAGCCCCTGATAGACGGCCTTTAGAATGGCGGTCGATTCGAGCCGCTTGGGAGCGGTGATGCGTTCCTCAATCTGGGTGAAGAGCTTCTTCGGAATCTTGGCCCACGTGTGCCAGCGGAGGAAATAGTCCGAGTCTGTGTTCGCGAAGATCTCTCTGAGGGACCTTTCCGCAGATCCTGCCAGTTCCTTTTTTATTTGGTCTGGAGGCAGGGGGAGGGCCCGGCGGAAAACGCCGAAGAGGTTTCCGCCGTCTCCAATCTCACCGCACTCTATTGCCTCAAGGCCAGCGGCAGCTGCGGTTAGTTTGAGGGATTCTGTGGTGAACCCATTTAGGTGCCCCTTGTGCCATTTGTGGGAAAACTTCATGTCCCTGTATAGGATATTGGGCACCTCAATTACGAAGACGCCTTTTTCATCCAAAAGGTCGCGGAGGCGCCGCAGGTCGGCCACCGGAAATTCAAGATGTTCCAGAACGTGAAACAGCGTGACGAGCTGGAATGCACCGGGCTTTTCTGGGAATTCAGAGAAGGTGCAATTGGTAATATTCAGGCCGAGCTTTGATTTTGCGTGCAGGGCGTAGCCGATGTGCGGTTCGATTCCTTCGGCTTCATGGCCCAGGGTCTTCATCAGGTAGACGAACTCCCCGCTGCTTGCTCCCGCGTCCAAGGTGGCGAGACGCTTTGGTTCGGAAGGGAGGTGCTTTTGGATCCGCGCATACCGATCGCGCGCACAGCGAGCGGCTCTGAGGACATGGCGGTTTTGAGGGGTGAAAGCCCCCTTGTATTGCTGTCGGTACTCTTTTTTGTAAAATTCTGAAACATCGGCGATCGGAATGGGATCCACTCCGATAAAACCGCTTTCGGTCCAACATACGTTCCGCAGCACTTCGCCGTGCCTGTCGAGGTGTGCAACCACGGTGGCTTGCTGACTGCCTGACAGCGGGCAAGGTCTTTTGGTTGTCACTGCGGTTTCGGCGCGCATTTTGGGGTGCATAAATGGAATTCGGAAGAGGGTATCTATTCCAAGAAAGGGAGCACAATAAACAATGCAAAGGGATTCTCCCCCGTCTTCCGGTGGGTTTGTTGTCTGGGGAATGATTCCTCGGTGTGCGCCTGGGATTTAGCGCTGTAGGGGCGATCTGGAACGCCCTTTCAGGGCTCGATTTCCTTGGGGGGCTGGTTCCCACGGCGTTGCCATGGGCTGGAAAGAAGGATGCACCTTCGGTGCGTCGGAAGGTGCGCCGCGGGGGAATGTGTGCAGCGAGGGGTGATCCGAAAAAGTAGGCGTGCCGATCCGCGAGGGAAGACCCGCCGCCCCCTCGGAGAGAAGCTGCCCTCGGAGAGAAGCTGCCGTCTGGAAGAAGCTGCCGTCTGGGAGAAGCCGCCGTCTGGGAGAAGCCGCCGTCTGGGAGAAGCCGCCGTCCGGGGAAAACTTGATGGCCCTTTCGTGGCAGCCCGCCCATGGCCTCGCCATGAGGCGGGTAGGGGCGTAGGGATTAGCCCCCCTATTCACGCAATCCGCGCTACTTCGGTTGGGGCGTTGGCTTGGCGTCCAGGTTGGTGGTGAGCGCGCCGCCGGCCAGCGGTACGGGGGCGCCGTCTGCGGGAACCTCGACCCCGGCGCTCCAAAGCACGCCGTTTGTCACCAAGCGGCGCTGGCCTTCCACACCCCAGTTCCGGTGCAGATCGCACCCGGTAAACGCAAAGCTGCGTCCGCCGCCCGGCCGCAGGTACCCCCAGGCCACCAACTCCGGCCTGCCCGCGTATTGCTTGGCGTCGGCGGTCGAACGGGACTTGTCGGGCACCGCCCCGGAAAGCAGCGGGATGATGTCGGGCGAAAAGTGGAGGTTGTAGAGCCAGCCGTCAAAGGGGGCGGTAAAGGTGCTCACCCCGCCAAGCACGGGATGATTGGAAAACTCGTTGAACTCCATGTCCCAGTGGCCGCGGCAGCCAATGTCCTTCTGCCAGACGCCTCCGATCCAGGAACGAACTTCCTCGGCCCGTTCCTCGGGCACGTCCACGGCCTGGTGGAGCATGACCAAGCCCGTGCCTGCCTTGACGAGCTCCTTCATACGGTCCCATTTGGTCTGCTCCAAAAAGGGAAGCTTGAGGCCGCCGTCAGCGTAGACAACCACGGCCTTGGCGCCCTGAAAGACCGCCTCGTTTTTGGGCCAGCCGTCGGCCACCAGCACGGGCCAGACGCCTGGGGTCTGCCGTAGCCATTCCGCCAGCAGGGCGCATCCGGCAAAGTACTCGTGCTGTCCCGCTTTGTTGGAGGTGCTGCCGGCAAGGAGCACGATCTTGGACAGGGCGGGGTTGGGGGAGTCGGCTTCGAGGGGAATCTTGCGCTGCTCCTCTGTGAGTTCGGCACGGGACGGAAGGACGGGGGCCAGAGTAGCCGCCAGCAGGAGACCGAACAGCGAGGAAACAGAGCGATGGGGGGAGGTGGTTTTTTTCATGCGAAGAGATCGTGGACCACGCGACCGTAGACATCCGTGAGGCGGTAGTCGCGGCCGGCGTGCCGGAAGGTAAGGGCCTCGTGGTCGAGCCCCAGGGCGTGCAGCAGGGTGGCGTGGAGGTCGTGCATGTGCACTTTGTTGGCGACGGCATGGTGGCCGTACTCGTCCGTTTCGCCGTAGGCCACGCCTTTCTTAAAGCCGCCGCCGGCCACCCAGATGGAGAACCCGGCGGGGTTATGGTCGCGGCCGGTGCCGTTTTTCTCGGCATAGGGGGTGCGGCCAAACTCGCCGCCCCACCAGACGATCGTGTCCTCGAGGAGTCCGCGCTGTTTGAGGTCGGCGAGCAGGCCGGCGACCGGGCGGTCGACGGCGGCGGCATGGTCGCCGTGCTTTTTGAGATTGGAATGCTGGTCCCAAGCGGGGTTGTTGGTGTTGTCGCCGTAGTTGACCTGGACGAAGCGGACGCCGGATTCACAGAGGCGCCGGGCGAGGAGACACTGGCGGCCGAAGTTGTCGGTGGGGGCGCGGCCGATGCCGTAGAGGGCGAGGGTTTCGGGGGATTCGCCTTCCATGCCGAGGACCGAGGGGGCGGAGTCCTGCATGCGCCAGGCCAGTTCGTAGCTTTGGAGGACGGCGTCCAGTTCGGATTCGCCGGGTTTTTGGCGGAGTTGCTCGGCGTTGAGTTCGCGGAGCAGGTCGAACTGGCGGCGGGCCTCCTCTTGCGTCCGGGCGGGGCGCAGGTTGCCGATGCTGGCGTCCTTAGCGGCGATGCCTGCGCGGCCAATGGGCGTGCCCTGGAAGACGGCCGGAAGGAAGGCGTTCCCATAGTTGCGCGGGCCGCCGTTGCCGAGGCTTGGGCTGATGGTCACAAAGCCCGGCATGTTCTGGTTTTCGGAGCCAAGGCCGTAGTTGATCCAGGCTCCCATGGAGGGGCGCACAAAGGTGGTCGTGCCGGTGTGGAGGAAAAGCGTGGCGGGACCGTGTGCGATCCCCTCGGTGTGCATCGAGCGGATCACGCACATGTCGTCCAGATGCTTGCACATTTCGGGGAACAGGCTGGAGCCCCAGAGGCCGCTTTCCCCGTGCTGGGAAAAATCCCAGAGGGGCTTCATGACGCGCTGTTGCGGGCTTTTCCCTGTTTTGGCCAGGGAACGCAGGTCGGCGAAGTCCAGCAAACGGCCGTCCTCGGCAGCCAGCTTGGGCTTGTGGTCGAAGGAATCCACGTGGCTGACGCCGCCCTGCATGAAGAGGAAAATGATCCGTTTGGCGCGGGCGGTGTGCTTGAGGAGCGGGGCGGGCGGGTTTTCCCCGGCGGCGAGTCCCGCCATGGCGAGGGAACCGAAGCCGCAGCCCAGGGTCTGGAGCGCGCGTCTGCGCGAGAAGAGAAGCGGGTTCATGGGGGAGTGGTGTCTGGGGGGCGTGCCTGTTTTCAGGGGGAGCGTCTAATCAAGATAGCGGAAGTCCAGGGAGGCAAACAGGGCCAGATGAATCTGCTTCCAGCCTTGTTCCTGTGTGGGGGCGGTGTGCAGGAAGCGCTGGAAGAGGGCGGTTTCCTTTGCTGAAGGAGGGCGTCCCAGCAACCGGAGGCAGGCGGCGTGCAGGCGGGCTTGGTCGTCGCCTCCTGCGGCGAGGGTCAGGGCGCTTGCGGCCTCGGCTTGTTCCGAAACAAAGGGGCTGTTGAGGAAGAAAAGCGCCTGGGGGGCCACGGTGCTGGCGGTGCGCTGGCCTATGGGTTGGTTGATGTTTCCAAAGTCGAAGATTTCAAAGAGCTCGAGCCTCTTGTTGCGGAAGGCCGGGGTGTAGAAGCTGCGCCGCACGTCCTTGTAGACATAGTTGTACTCGATGTTCTGGGCTGAAAAATTGTTGGCGTCGACGTCACCCGCCCCGTCGATGTTTGGTCCGCCAACCTGCAAATCCAGCCTGCCTGCCCCTAGCAGGAGCGAATCCCTTATTTGCTCCGCGCTGAGCCGGCGCCGGTTGGCGTGGGAGAGCAGCCGGTTGTCGGGATCCTGAGCGGTGGGGGCCTGCGCGGTCTGCTGCCAGGTCCGGCTGAGCACGATGGCGCGCACCAGTTTTTTGAGGCTCCAACCCTCCGCCACAAAGCGGGAGGCGAGGTGGTCGAGCAGTTCCGGATGCGTCGGTGCCTCCCCGGTGGTGCCGAAGTTGTCGACGGTGCGCACCAGTCCGCTTCCGTAGAGCCAGGTCCAAACGCGGTTGACCAGCACCCGCGCGGTGAGCGGGTTGTTGTCCGAGGTGATCCATTCGGCCAACTCCATGCGGCCACTCTGTTCCGGCGGCAGCACAGGCTGACTGCCCACCAGCGCAACCTGGAGAAAGCCACGAGGGACTATTTCGCCCCGCTGGCGTTCGATTCCGCGCACCCGGATCTGGGTGTCGCCGACCTGCGGGTCGTCGTGGACGGCCATGGTCTGGCTGCGTGCGGGACCGTCTGCGCTGAGTTTTTTGAGCTGGGCCTCCAGTGCCGCCAGCTCCTTGCGCGCAGCGGCCTGCGGCGACTCGTCGCGTTTCGCCGTTTTTGGGGTTCCCGGCGCCTCCTTGGGCGTGGCTTTTTGGGCGTTTTCCGGCAGGAACTGCAGGGCGTCCACGGCGACATAGCCGGTGGTGCCCTCGTTGGAGATGAGCACGTAGCCGGCGCCGTCCTTTTCGAAGCGAAACTTTCCGAGCGAAACAAAGTGGCCTTCCACCGGGGGCGTCTCAGTCTGGTCGATAAAAACGGAGTCCTCCCCGTCGGCATGGAGGATGTTGACGCGGACGTTTTTTGCGCGGTTGGGGGAGTGGGCGTAGGCTAGGCGTACTTCATAACGGCCGGTGTCGGGGAACGTGGGCGAGAAGGTGAGGGTCTTCTCTCCTTTGCCCTTGTTGTCGTCGGTGACATAGCCCCGGCCGATAAAGTTGCGCACGTGGGTGGAGGGCTTCCAGAAGCCGACGACCTTGGCGTCGGAATCATCGAGGACGATTCCCGTCAGTTGGCTTGGATCCAGAGGCGTGCCAGCGGTGGTTGTCTCGACGCTGGAAGCCTTGGCCTTTTCGGCGAGGGCGGTCTTGGCGGTGTCGATTTGCGCCCGCAGCTTCGCGGTTTGCTCCTCGTGCTGCCGGAGTAGTTCTTCCTGGGGACCCTCCGCAGGGAGGGGCTGGACGATCCAGCGCGCCACGTTGTCCGTGTAGTTAAAGAGGGTGCGCGTGGAGGAGAAGATGCCGGCGAGCGCGTAGTAGTCGCGCTGGCTGACGGGGTCAAATTTGTGATCGTGGCAGCGCGCGCACCCGAGGGTTTGGCCTAGAAAGGCACGGCCCACGGTTTCGATTTGCTCGTCGATGACGTCAAAGCGCAGCTGCTGTTTGTCCTGTTCCTCGTAGTTGGTGGGGCCCAGGGAAAGGAAGGCAGTGGATGCAATCTGGCGGCGGCGCTCGGCGGCGGAGTTGCTCGGAAGCAGGTCCCCGGCGAGGTGTTCGCGGATGAGTTGCCTGAGGGGGACGTCCGCGTTGAGGGATTCGAGCACGTAGTCCCTGAAGCGCCACGCGTCCTTAAAAAGCAGGGTGCGCCCGCCGCCGCTGGATTCCGCAAAGCGGGTGATGTCCAGCCAGTGGCGGCCCCAGGCTTCGCCGAAATGGGGACTGGCCAGCAGCGCGTCGACGAGCGCGGCGACCGCGGCGTCGCGGTCCTGGGCGGCGTCCTTGAGGAAGACGTCCAGTTGTTCGGGGGTGGGCGGCAGGCCGACCAGGTTGTAGTAAAGGCGGCGCGCCAGCACCGGCAGAGGGGCGTCCGGCGCGGGGGCAACCCCGGCGTGCTCCATGGCGGACAGCGTGAAGCGGTCCAGCTCCGAACGGGGCCACTGGGTTTGGGCGACTTTGGGAGGGGCGGGCTTCTGGACGGGGGCGTATGACCAGAACTTGCGGCCCGCTTCGAGGCTCATGCCGGTCTGTTTCTTAACCATGGGTGCCTCGGCCCGGGGGTCCGGTGCCCCCATGCGCACCCATTCCTCGAGCACCGCGATTTCCTCCTTGGGCAGGCGCTGCTTCGGGGGCATCTGCATGTCCCGGTTGGCGTAGTGGACTGCCTCCACTAGGAGGCTTTTTTCCGGGGCGCCCGGATGTGCCGCAGGCCCGGAATCCCCCCCCTTGAGCCAGCCTTCCCGGGAATCCAGCCGAAGACCTCCCTTAATTTTGTGTTCGGCGCTGTGGCACTCGTAGCAGCGCTCCACCAAGACGGGACGCACCTTTTTTTCAAAGAAGTCCGCACCCGCATCCGCCCCGGCGAAGGGGGCGGATGCGAGCCAAAGAGCAGTCGGCAGGATGGGGGGGAGCTTCGGCATGGCCGCGCGGGGGGGAGGCTCGCTGTGCTGCTGTGCTATTTCTGGGGCGCCGAAGAGCCTTCCGCCAGTCCCAGAGCCCAGCGGATGCCGCCTAGGATGTGCTTCTGGAAGCGCTGCGCGACTTCGGGGCCGTTGAGCCGGTTGGGCATGTTGGCGTCGTCGTCCCAGACGTCTTCCCGGTGGCCGAGCGAGGTGTAAAACACGCGGCCCTTGCCCTCGGAACGCACCCACGACACTGGGAAGTGCGCGGCGGTGCCCTGGTCCGGCCTGCCGTCCATGGGGATTACCGTGGAGGCGAAGATGTCGCGCACGCGGCTGCGGTCGTAGCTGCGGATGCGGTACATTTCTTCCTTGGCGATCGACCAGGGGGAGGGGATGCCAGCAGCTGCCGGATGGGCCGCGTCCAGGGCGGTCAGCTCGATGGCGGCCTGGCCCCCGTGGGTTTCAAACTCCCCGCCGAGCATCGAAATATAACCGGGAAACTTGTGGAGGGTGTCACTTGCGGAGTGCATGGCCATAAAGCCGTGTCCTTTTTGAACCCATTGCACGAAGCCTTCCTTGTCCGGAAGCGGCAGGTCGCCGGTGGTGTTTGCAAAGATGACGCCATCAATTTTTTTGGCCTCCAGTTCGGCCGGAGCGAGCCGCGCTAGGGCGGTGACGATTTCCTTGTCCAACTGCTCCTTGGCGGCTTTTGCCTGCGCGTCGATTTCGGGAGTCCACTTGGTCATGGCTTCTTCGAAGCGCTTGGTGTCGGCTTCAAACCGTTTCTTGGCGTTTTCGTCCGCATTGGGGGCGAGGGCCCGGGGCGGGGTGGGCTTGCGGGGGATGGTGATGTCGGGCTGCTGGATCTTGTCGACGATGGTGAACGCCTTGGACTCGTCGGCCAGCTTCTGGAGGATCTTTTCCGCGGAAGCGATGGAACTGTGCCGGAAACCCGTGGTGACTGTGACCAGGACGATCCGCTTGGGCTCTTCCGCAGCGTGGAGCGTGGAGGAAAAGAGGGGGGAATGTGCTGCGGCAAGGCCGGAGAACAGGAGGAGTGCGAAGGCGCGGCGTGAGGCTGAGGTGATGGGAGGTAGTTGCATATTCTTAAGGGTAAACCCGGGGAGGAGGGCGTCTGGTAGACAAAAGTTTTTTCAGCGGCCCACTTAGGGGTTAGGATGACTCCATGGAACCACCCGCCGAGTCCACAGGATTAGAGGTGCGCAGCTATTTTGTGCGCGGTCGCAACGCGCTTGTGACGCGGGCGCCCTTGGGAGATTTGTACATCGACTACTATCTGCACCAGGGGCAACTGGGAAGGCAGCACTCGATTTTGCACGACAGTATGCTCAAGGAGGCGCTGGCTGCTTGCCTCCTCCACGGTGCCTCGCGCCCGTGGAACGAGTCTATCGCCTGGACGTTGCACTGGGAGGCTTTGGAGCTGAATTTGTTCGTCAATTGCGAGAACCCGACCGGCCGGGTCGTCGGGCAGTTGTTCACGGAGGCCGTCAAAAAGACGGGGCGGAACATGTTTTGCGCGGATGTGGCCCGGGCCCGCTCCTCCCCGAGCCGGAGCGTGGTGGAGTTTGAGGGGGATACGGTGCTGCAGGCGGCGGAGTGGTTTTACCTCCAAAGCGAGCAGCGGCCTGCGCGCTTTTTCGAAGTGGAGCCTGAGGATTTTGTGATGGTTTCCGCCCAGCCCGGCTGTGAGGAAGGCTGGATTGAGGGGCTCAGTCTGGAGGCGGTGAGGCAGCTGGATTCCACCGAGACGCTCAGTTTGCTCGAAAAGCGGCTTTACCGGTGGGAATGCGGCTGTTCACAGGAGCGGATGCTGCAGATTTTGGCGTCTGCTATGAGGGGGGATCCGGAGGCGCTTTTCGGGGAGGATGCCTCGCTGCGGATGAGTTGTCCCCGGTGTGGGACGCGGCATGTAGTGACCCGGGAGAGTTTGGAGGCGTACGCGGCCAGCCTAGGATAGCCTGTATGGAAGTGGCGCAACGCTTCGGAGGGATGGCGCGGCTGTACGGGCGTACGGGTCTGGAGCGGTTGCTGCGCGCCCACGTTTGTGTGGTGGGAGTGGGCGGGGTGGGGTCCTGGGCGGTGGAAGCGCTGGCGCGTTCGGGCGTCGGTTCGATCACCATGATTGATTTGGACGAGGTCTGCATCACGAACATCAACCGGCAGCTGCCGGCCCTGGAGGGGACGGTGGGCAGGCCAAAGGTGGAGGTCCTGGCGGAACGCATCGCGGCGATTCATCCGGGCTGTCTGGTGCGGGCAGAGCAGGAGTTTTTCACCGAGGCCACCGCGGCCCGGTTTTTGGCGGAGCCGTACACTTGGGTGATCGACGCGATTGACGTACCCAAGAACAAGTGCCTTCTGATCGCCTCCTGCAGGGAGCGGGGGGTGCCGGTTTTGACGGTGGGCGGGGCCGGGGGGCGCCGGGACGCGACGGCGGTGCGGGTGGAGGATCTGGCCCACAGCGGCCATGACGCCTTGTTGCGCGTGGTCCGGCGGGAGCTGCGGCAAGACTATGGATTTCCCAAGGAGCAGGCGACGGCCTTTGGCGTGCCGTGTGTTTATTCGCAGGAGGCGCCCTTTTTTCCGTGGGCCGACGGGTCGGTGTGTGATCGGAAGGAGGAGGGGTCTCCGCTGATGATAGATTGTGCGAGTGGGTTTGGGGCGGCGACTTTTGTGACGGGGGTTTTTGGGTTTGCCGCGGCGGGGGAGGTGGTGCGGCGGATTGCCGTGGAACAACCGGAGGGGCGGCGGAGGTGAAGGGCCCGGCGAAGAGGGCGGCGCGGGCGCGGACGCTTTTTTGCGCGGCGTTGCTTGTGTTTGGGCTAGCGGCGGCGGGCTGTTCCCGGGCGCGAACGGTGCAGGAACATTCCCCCGCGCTGGCGTTGGAGCGTCTGGAGGCGACGGGAATCAAGGCGGTGTATTTTACAGGTGGCGCCTTTGCCGGCTTGGTGGCAAAGCCGCCCGGTTGGCTGGCTGTGGAGGACCGGAATTTTGCATCGCCCCGGGTGCGCTCGATGGCGCAGGCGGCGTTGGATCCCAAGTTGTTTAGGCAACTGGACCGGCAGGAACGCTTTGAAGTGCTGCTTTTGGCTGGGGACCCCGTCCGGTACCGCCCTTTGCAGGAGCATTTGTTGCGGACGCGCGACTGGACTTTGGAATGGGTGGATCCCTGGTGCCTTCTGTACCGGCGGGGTAAGGCGGAGGACTTGACGCTGGAAACGACCCGCGGGATGGCGGGGCGGTTTGCGCAGCAGAAAGGGGGCCTGCGGGCGCAATCGTTCGCGGCCATGGCGGAGCGCCTGGTCGGGGCGCGGCGGTTTGAAGAGGCGCTCGAATTGATCGGGCTGGCCAAGGGGGCGGATGCGGGGGAACCAGCCGTTTGGACAGCGGAGGGCTCCTACCGGTTGGCGCGCGGGGAATGGGCGCAGGCGGTGGCCGCCGCCGACAAAGCGCTGGCCTTGGAGAAGCGTTATGCGGCGGCGCAGGCGGTGAAGGCGCAGGGGCTCTATTTTTCGAGGCGGTACGAGGAGGCGTACGTTCTGTCGCGGACCTTGCTGGAGGGCTCGCCGGAGGATCCGGTGATGCTTTTTGTTCATGCGAAGATAGCACATGAAGTGCGCTCCTTGCAGGAGGAGATCGAGGTGTTGCGGAAGCTGATTGGGTTTGCCGAGCGGGAAAAGCGTTCCACTTCGTCCTACCGGGTCTATCTGGGGCAGGCTTTGGCGATGCGGGGGGCGGGGGAGGAGGCGCTGGCGGAACTGGACGCCGCGCTGGCCGACCCGGATCTGCCCCCCGACCAGTTGGATTTTGCACGCAGCGCCCGGGGCCGGGTGGAGCTGAAGGTGCGTCCGCCGGCCTTGCCCCAGCCGCCTCCGGCGGTTCCCTCGCAACCTGAGGGCGCGCGGCTCCAGAAATGATGGTTGGCGCGGCGGCCGAGTTGGAGAAGATATAGAGCGTATGTACACCCCTCTCCTCCTTTTGGGCGGAGTCATGATCACCATTCTTTTCGGAGTGGTGGCCTGGCAGCGTTCGTACATTCGTGCCTTGAAGAAGGCACGGGAGCGGGTGGCGACAGAGGAGGCGCGGGTGTTCGACTTTTTGCACGGCCTGGGCGCGGCGCTTTCGGGGACTGCCAAGTCCTCGGATCTGCACACCCTGATTGTGGAGGGCATGCTGCGGATTCTGCGGAGCAAGTCGGGGGCGATGTATCTGGCCGACGAATGCGGCTCTGAAATGCAGCCGGCCTTTATTCATCCTGGGTGTCCTGCGCTGGTCGACTTGTCCACCCAGATCGGGGCGGAAGCTCCAGCGGATGAGAAGGCGATGACCCGGCAACTGCGGATCCGCCACGTCAAACGGGGCGAGGGGGTCTTGGCGGAGGTGTGGGAGGCGCAGTCCCCGCAGGTGCTTGCTCCGGGGGATCCTCGGTTGGAAGAGGCGAGGCGGGTGGGGGCCGTTTGCGGGCATGTGGCGGTGATGCCCCTGTGCTATTCGGGACGGACTTTCGGGGTGCTCATGTTGGCGCGCCCGGCCGAGGAGGAGCCCTTTTCCAACGGGGACATGCAGGTTTTCCTGACCCTTGCGGAGCAGTCAGCCTTCACGCTGCGTACGGCCGAGGTGTTCTCCGATGCCGCGGAGAAGCGGCGTCTCGACACCGACTTGGAGGTGGCCCACGAGATTCAGCGGATTCTGCTCCCTTCCAAGGCGCCGGAGTTTGAGGGGTTTGAAATCAGCGGGCTCAACCTGCCTGCCCGGCACGTGAGCGGGGATTACTACGATTTTCTCAGTGTGGACGAAGACCACTGCGGGGTGGTCATTGCGGACGTCTCGGGCAAGGGCGTGCCTGCTTCCTTGATCATGGCGACCTGTCGGGGGGTGCTCCGCGGCGAGGCGGAGGGGGAACTGTCGGCGGCGGAGTTGTTGCGGCGGGTGAACCACCGGATGTTCCCTGACATTAAGGAGGATATGTTCATCTCGATGGCCTACCTGATTCTCGAGAAGAGCAAAGGCAAGGTCACCCTTTGCCGTGCCGGTCACGATGCGCCTTTTTTGTACCGGGCCTCGGACCGGACGGTGACCCGGATCAATCCGCCCGGAATGGCGGTGGGAATCGACAGCGGGGGGGCTTTCAACAGGGTCAGCCGCGATTTTTCCTTTGAGATGGAGTCGGGCGACTTCGTGGTGCTCTATACCGACGGAGTGACGGAGGCTTTGGATCTGGAGGGAGAAGAGTTTGGAGTTCCGCGGGTGACTCAGGTATTATTGGACAATGCTCACTTGTGTGCCGGCAGTCTGTTGGATCGGATCACAAGCGAGTTGAAGAGTTTTGTTGGAACGGCCCCCCAGCACGATGACATTACCCTGATAGTGATACGCAAAAAATGAGTACTGAGACCCATCCATCCGCAGCAGCCCACGCCCACGCCGCCGCTTCAAACGAGGCCATCCACGGGGTTGATTCGGCGCACGCCGCCCATTCGGACCACGCGCACGCCGAGGCGGAAGTCGCCGCCACCGTTGGCACCCTTGACCTGTTGCAGGCTGATTTGGAACGGTTCCGCGACCTCGCCCTGCGCTCGCAGGCGGATTTTGAAAACTACCGGAAGCGTTCCATCCGTGAGCGCGAGGACGCCGTGAAGTACTCCAACTTTTCGTTGGTCGAAAAACTGGTTCCCGTTCTGGACAGCTTTGAACTGGGATTGCTGGCGGCTAAGTCCAACGAAGCTGCCGCTCCGATTGTTTCGGGCATGGAAATGGTGCGCCGCCAGTTGGAAGACGTGCTGCATCAGTTCGGAGTCGAAGGCATGGACGCCACCGGGCATCCGTTTGATCCGAACTTGCACGAAGCCGTGGCGCAGGAGCCAAGCGCGGAGGTGCCGGAAGGTAGCGTCGTGCGGCAGTTGCGCAAGGGCTACCGGCTCAGGGACCGGTTGGTGCGCGCCGCTTTGGTGGTGGTTTCCGGCGGACCGGCGCACTAAACCCGCGGCCCCAGACTTCCTCCAGCGGAAGAGCCGCGCCGGAGCCTTCGCTTCGGCGCCTTCTTGCGCTTTAAATTCTCTTTTTACCCACCCCTTTCATGGCTTCCAAACGCGACTACTACGAGGTCCTAGGCGTTGAGCGCACCGCTTCCGCCGAGGATGTGAAGCGCGCCTATCGCAAACTTGCCGTCCAACATCATCCCGACAAAAACCCGGGCGACGCCGGTGCGGAGGATAAATTCAAGGAACTGGGCGAGGCATACGACGTCCTCTTCGACGATCAGAAACGCGCCGCCTACGACCGGTACGGGCACGCGGCCTTCACGCAGGGTGGTGCTGGCAACGGGGGGGGAGGCGGCGCAGGCGGCGGGTTCCACGATCCTTTCGACGTCTTCCGTGAAGCGTTCGGAGGGGCCTCGGGCGGCGGGATTTTTGAACAGTTTTTCGGTGGTGGCGCAGCCAAGGGGCGGGCCGAGGATCGCAACCGGGGCAGCGACCTGCGCTACGACCTGCAACTGACCTTGGAAGACGTGGCGCGCGGGTGCGAAAAGGAGATCGAACTCCACAAGCCCGAGCGCTGCAACCAGTGTAACGGATCGGGGGGGGAGGCCGGCGCGAAGGCCGTTTCCTGCCGCGATTGCGGTGGCCGGGGGCAGGTGCTCGCGGCGCGCGGTTTCTTTTCCGTGGCGCAAACCTGTCCGCGCTGTCGCGGGGCGGGTCAGTTGGTGGACAAACCGTGCAAAAAGTGTGGGGGCGAGGGGCGCACTGCGTCGCCGACGCGCATCAAGCTCAAGATTCCGGCGGGGGTGGAGGACGGTAACCGGCTGCGTTCTCCCGGCCAGGGGGAGGCGGGGCTGCGCGGGGGAAGTGCGGGGGATTTGTATGTGATCCTCCACGTCAAGGAGCACGAGCTCTTCGACCGCGACGGCAGCGACCTGCACTGCGAAGTGCCGATTTCCTTCACCACGGCCGCACTGGGCGGGGAGGTCAACGTTCCGACCCTCGAGGGCCGGGCGATCCTCAAGGTTGCGGCGGGCACCCAGAGTGGAACGGTCTTCAAAATGCGAGGCAAGGGCCTGCCCGAACTCAGCGGCGGCGCCCTGGGGGATTTGCTGGTCCGCGTGGTGGTGGAAGTCCCAACGCGTCTGGACGGGGATCAACGCAAGAAGCTCGAGGAGTTTGCCGCGTCCATGGGCGAGGAAAATACCCCGATCCACAAGGGCTTCCTCGACAGGGCCCGGGAATGGTTTAGCTGAGTCGAACACCCTTTTTCCATGCACCGTTTTTTTGCACCGCCCAGTCAGTGGGCCTGGGGACGCGTCGTTCTCGACGAGGCGGAGGGGCGGCATGCCGCGGAGGTGTTGCGTCTGCGGGTCGGCGACACCGTTACCGTTTTTGACGGGGCGGGGCGCGTGGGCGAACTCCGTTTCCTGAGCGTGGGCAAGCGCCGCGTGGAAGGGGAAATCGTGCAGGAGCGGCTGGTGCCCAGACCCAATTTTGGGCTGACGCTGGTGCAGGCGGTGCCCAAGGGCAAACTCTTCGAGTGGATTTTAGAGAAGGCCACCGAGCTGGGGGTCACCCGCATCGTGCCCCTTCTGAGCGACCGCACCATCGTGCAACTCGACGGCGAGGAGGGGGAACGCAAGCGCGAGAAGTGGGAGCGGGTGGTCGTGGAGGCCTGCAAACAATGCGGCCAGAACTGGCTTCCCCGGGTGGAAGCGCCCCTGACAACCGCTCAATTCCTGCAAAAGGAGCCGCTCTGCCGGGCCTTTGTCGGCTCGCTCCATCCCGGAGCCGTTCCCTTTGGCGAGGCGCTCCGCGGGGGGCTTCCCAAGGCGGTGTCGTTTCTGGTCGGGCCGGAGGGTGACTTTACCCCGGACGAAATGGAGCGCTTCTGCGCGTGGGGCGCGCAACCGGTGGACCTCGGAGAGATCGTCCTGCGGGTGGAGACCGCCGCCATGTACGGGCTCAGTGTGCTCAGCCACACGGCTCGAAGCGCCGCGGGGCCGGAGGCTGCGCCTTCTACCTGAGGCGCAGAACTTCCCGCAGGTACTGGAACCACAGGAAAAAGCAGCCCTTCCAGGTGTAGCGCACCAGGTCGGCGTCGATTTTGAGCAGCACGCCGCATTGTTCGTTGTGGTCGACTTGGGTACGGAGCTCCTGCTCCAGTTCGGCCGTCAATGTCAGGGCGTCGGAGGAGACGGGCATGGAGTCGGTTGCCTTCTTTTCCGCGAGCCAGCGGCGGTGGCTTTCCATGAGCTCCAGAAAGCTTTCCACCTCCTGCAGGCGCTGGAGGTGCCAGTTGCGCGGGGTTTTGAGGGTCGTCGAGAAGGGGTAGTTCCAGGTGAACCACACCCGGCCGTCGACGCCCCGGGAGCAAAGGGTCACGTAAAAGAAGGAGATCTCTTCATTCTCCACCAGACTGATCGTCGCCCGGACGTGCTCTTTGGGATGGGAGAAAACCCGCACAAACTGGGTCTGCTCCTCGTGGTTCCAGCCGGCATCCTCGACCTTTTGGAAGCCCTGGAGTTCGATTTCTTCAGTGAGTTCCTCGAGGGCTGGAAAGCGGGTGGAGCCCGGGGGCGCCTGCGCCTCGATAGCGTGGGTGACGGGCATCTCCAGTCGACGGACGCGGGTGACGATGTCAATCCAGGGGAGCACAAACCACAGGGCCACGCACCCCGCGCCGCCGAAATGACTCCCGGTCAGCACCCAGCCCAAAAGGTAGGAGGTCAGCAGGATGCACAGGTTCCCAAGGCGCACTGGAAGCCAGTGGTCGAAACTGCGCAGCGCCATGCTCAGCAGGGCGAGTCCGGCGATTAAGAGACTGTAAAAAAGCATGGGGTAAACTGGGGGCGGCAGGCCGCTTCCCACTCAGGGCAAATCCATCAGGGGCGGCCGGGCAGCAATCCCAGTTTTCGGAGAAACGGCTCAACTTCTTCCGGGCCGAAGTCCGCGAGAACCGCATCGTCCGCGCTCATGGTGGGAACCCGGGACTGTCCGGAAAGCGCCCTGAGGGTGGCGGGGCCGTTGGGGTCCTTTTCAACATCGTGGACGTTGTAGGTACAGCCGAGGGAGTCCAGCGTTTCAATCGCTGCGACGCACCAAGGGCACCAGGTTTTGACGTAGAGTTCGAGCATGAGGGGCGAACCGGTAAACTTAGTTTGCTTTGGCGAAGGATACAAGCCCGCCGGCCTTCTTGATCCAACAGCGCCCCACGCGTCGGCCGACTCGCAGCGAGTGCACTGCAGGCGTTTTTTTGTCCAAAACCAAGGCGAGCCGGCAGAGAAGAAAGAGATGGCTTCCACCGCATCCCACGTGCTCCCAACTGCCAGCACATGGCTGATGCCATGACTCCGTCGAGCAGGCGAGCCATTCCTCACAAAATAGAAGCGCGGCATCGCGTTCCGCCCATCTTCAGCCCAAAATCCGAACCCCTCACCATGAAACGCATCCTCACGCTCCTTGCCACGCTGCTCTTCGCGGCACTCGCTCACGCTGCTAACACGCCGCTCTTCGACGGCAAGACCTTCGCCGGATGGGAAGGGGATACCACGAGTACCTGGCGCATCGAGAATGGGGCGCTGGTTGCTGGTTCGCTGGAAAAAGCACAGGCGAAGAATGATTTTCTCGCAACGACACGGGAGTTCGCAAACTTCGAACTGACGCTGAAGTGGAGGCTGGAGGGCACGAAGGGCTTTGTGAATGGCGGAGTGCAGTTTCGCACGAAACGCATTCCAGGCTCGCACGAAGTGTCCGGCTACCAGGCGGACCTCGGCGCGGGCTACGATGGCGCCCTTTACGACGAGAGCCGTCGTAACAAGATATTGGCTCGCCCGTCGGCGGAGGTGCTGGCAAATGCGCGGAAGCCGCTCGGCGAATGGAATGACTACCGCATCCGTGCGGAGGGGCCGCGCATTCAAATCTGGCTCAATGGCGTACAGACTGTGGACTTCACGGAGACCGATTCCGGAATAGATACGAGCGGTATCATTGCGGTGCAGATTCACGGCAACGCGACCTCGGTGGTGGCCTACAGGGACCTTGCGCTCACCGAACTCCCCGCGACGCCGAAGCCTGCGGCCGCGAGCGCCGTCAATGTGCAGCAAAACGACATCATCGCGCTCACCGGCGGCTCAAACATGGAACGCACGCGCTTGAATGGTTTTTTGCAGACGTACCTTGTCGCAGCTAAGCAGGGCGGCAAAATCAAGCTGCGCAACTTCGGCTGGGAGGGCGACACGGTCTTCGAGCAGTGGCGTGATGCGGGTGCGGCGAGTTCCACCAGCAGCTGGCGGCAGCAGCGCGAATGGCGGCAGCAGCTTCGCGATGCCGGGGCCACGGTGGTGCTCGCGCAGTTTGGACAAATGGAGTCGCTCGCTGGCATTGCCAAGCTTCCGCAGTTTATCTCGGCGTACGAAAAGCTGATCGCGGAGTTTGCCGAGGAAGGGCGGCGTGTGGCGCTCATTGTGCCGGTGGCGTTTGAGGGCAAACTCGCGGCGCAAAATGAAAGCCTCGCCGCCTACACAAAGGCCATTCGTGATCTCGCGGCGAAGCTGAAGCTGAACCTCATCGAGATCGAGAAGGACGGAGGGAATAGGGAAGTCATCACGGACAACGGCTATCAGCTCAATGAAGCGGGGCACCGCTTTGTCGCACGGCGTATTGCGGAAGGGCTTGGCGTTGCGCCTGTCGAAAACGAAGCGGTGCGCCGCGCGGTGCTGGAGATGGAGCGGCTGTGGTTCGACTACTGGCGTCCGATGAACTGGGCCTTTCTCGCCGGCGACCGCAGTGGCGTGCCCTACTCGAAGGACTGGCGCAACCGCGACAAGCGCATCTTCCCGCAGGAAATGGAGGATTTCCTGCCCCTGCTGAAACAGGCCGATGAAAACATTTGGGCGCTCCTCGCAGGCAAGGCGGCGACGCCCATCGGTGTGCGTTCCTCGATTCCCGTGGAAGAGCCGGGAGTCAAACCGCTCTCACCGGAAGAGGAGAAGGCGCAGTTTGACATCCTCGAGGGCTTTGAAGTGAATCTCTTCGCCTCCGAGTTGGACGGCATCGTCAAACCGATCCAGATGCGCTGGGACGAGCGCGGGCGGCTCTGGGTGGCGTGTGCAGCGAGCTATCCGCAAATCAAGCCGGGGGAAAAGGCCAACGACTATGTGCTCGTGTGCGAAGACACCGACGGCGATGGGCGCGCGGACAAGTTCACGAAGTTCGCCGAGGGCCTCTTCATGCCCACCGGCATCGAGCTGGGCGATGGCGGTCTCTACGTGGCGCAGGGCACGGAGCTGCTGCATTTGCGCGACACCGATGGCGATGGCAAGGCGGACACGCAGCGTGTCGTGCTCGGCGGATTCGGCACCGGCGACTCGCACCAGAATCTCAACGGGCTGAATTGGGGCTTCGGCGGCGAGCTCTGGTTCACGCAGGGGCACCATATCTACTCTCGCGTGGAGACGCCGTCCGGCGTGGAGACGCTTAACCGCTCCGGCGTGTGGCGTTGGCGTCCGCGCACGGGGCACCTTGATCCGTTTTTTCAATTCTCCTCGGCGGGCGCGAACTGTTGGGGCGTGGTGACAAGCGAGTTCGGTCAGCCCTTCCACAAAAGCGGTGCAAACGTCGGTAGCTGGTTCAGCACGCCTGGGCTTGTGCGCTCGTCGCTCGTGGTCAATGCGCAGGCGATGAATGTCTTTCAGGCGCCCATCAAGCAGGTGGGCCAAGAGTTTTTGCACAGCAGCGGTTTCCCGGCGGAGATGCAGGGCCGCATGATCATCGGTGGCTATTACGCGAACGTGCTCGAGCAGCATGAGTTGAAGCAGGAGAACGGCGTGTTCAAATCCACGCAATTGCCGAGCATCATTCGCTCCCGTAGCACCGTCTTCCGTCCCATTGAAGTGCGCATGGGACCGGACGGGGCGCTCTATGTATTGGATTGGTACAACCCCATCATCGGCCACTACCAGGCCAGCTACCGGCATCCCGACCGCGACAAAGAGCATGGCCGGATCTGGCGAGTGACGTGGAAGGGTGGAAACAAGGTCACTGCAGCCAAGCTCGCGGGGGCGAGCGTACCCGATTTGCTCGAACAGCTCGACTCGAAGGAGCGGTGGGCCTGGTATCAGTCAAAGCGCCTCCTCATTGAACGCGACACGCAGGAAGTCCTCGCCGCCCTCGATGCCTGGCTGCCGAAGCAGCAGGGGAACGACTACCGTCGCCTGCTCGCGCTGTCGCTTTACGAGGCGCACGAAACCCCGCGACCTGCCCTGCTCGGGGATCTACTGCGCTCAAGTGACGCCCGCATCCGCGCCTACGCGACGCGCGTCGTCGGTACCTGGGCGCGTGACGGGTTTCTGCCGGACGCGCTGACTCTTCTTGGGGCGCAAATCGCGGATGAGGATTCGTTGGTGCGTCTTGAGGCGATCGTCGCAGCTAGTTACGTGAAGGACCCGCAAGCTGCTGTGGTCGCCGCCCGCGCCCTTGACAAAGATTTCAACGCCTACCACCGGCATGCGCTTACCAAGATGCTGCACGCCACCAACCCGCTCTGGTCCGCGCCATTCGTCGAAGGCAAACTCCGCTTCGATCAGGACGAACACATCATCTTTGCCCTACAGAACGGCTGGGTGGAAAACAACATGGGCGACCTGCTTGCCCGCGAGTTCGCAGACGACAAGCGGCCGAACGCCAGTGCGAGGGCTGCAGAGATCATGCGTGCCCAGATCGCAAAGCACGCGGCTGATCCCGCGCGTCAAAAGCGCTGGTTGACTGCCTTCGCCGCCATCGTTCCCGCGGGCGATGTGCACTTGGTCTTTGAGCTCGCTGGCAGCGATGCAGCCGTGCTGGATGCGCTCCGTTCGACGCGACCCGAAGGTGCGGAGAAACTACTCACGCCGCTCTTTGACTCCGCCCGTCCCGAGTTGCGTGCGCAAGGGTTGCGTCTCGCTGGCCTGTGGAAAGTCGCGGCCTTCGCGGACCGGATCCGTCCGCTTGCCTTCGAGCAGAAAAACGCCGAGGCACTCAGCGCGCTGATCAGCATCAGCCCCGAGGAGGCCACGCAGACCATCCTGGCCCGCATCGCCAGCCTCAAGACGCCGCAGGACGCGGCGCCGTTGCTCGGCCATCTGCTCAACCGCACCGAGGGCCGCAGCGCCCTTGAACGCGCATTGGGCAAGCCCGACGCACTTTCCAGTTCCGCGGCAAAGCTCGCGCTGCAGGCGCTGAACATCCTCGGCCGGAGCGACCGCATCATCGCGCCGCAACTTATGAAGCTGGCGGGCATCAACGCCGCACTGCCGGCGTACACCAAGGAAACCGTTGCCAAGATCGTCAGCGACTCCGCCACCATCGGCAACGCCGTAGAAGGCAGGAAAGTCTACGAGCAGGCGGGCTGTGTCGCCTGCCACACGCCCGGCCCCACGCAGAGCAAGATTGGTCCCGATCTTAGCAGCATCTCGCGCGGCCTGCCCGTGGACATGATCGTCACCGAAGTTGTATGGCCTGCGCTGAACGTGAAGGAAGGCTACGAGGCGGCCACCGTCACCATGAAGGACGGCACCGTCATCACCGGCTTCAAGCAGACCGAGACCGCCGAGGCCATCGGCGTCCGCGACATGACCACCGGCGCGGTGAAGTCCATAGCGCGCAGTGAAACGCGAAGCATCAAGACCGGCGGGACTCTCATGCCCGACGGCCTCACTGCCACACTGAGTCCGCAGAAACTTGCCGACCTGATCCGGTACCTCTCGGAACTCGGAAAGGAAAACGGCGGCCTTTAGACGCGCTCGTTTCCCGGCGTTTCCTGACCTAGGGATGGATCTGGTGGGAAGTTCTTCGTTTTTTGTCCAAAACTAGCCTCGGGCGGCAGAGGCTAGAAAGATGGAGTCCTTCGCATCCAACCTTCCAACCCAGCCGCTGACCCATGAGCAGTTCATGCGGCTCTTTTTGGCGTCGGAGCGCGAGCTGTTGCGCTACGTCATGGCTTTGGTCCCGAATGTCACTGATGCGCGGGATGTCGTGCAGGAGACGGCGATCGCGCTCTGGCGGGCTATCGGAAAGTATGATCCTGCCAAGCCTTTCGTGCCGTGGGCCTGCCGTTTCGCGCTGAACGAGGCGCGGCTGCATCTGCGCACGGAGTCGCGCAGGCGGCGTCTCATCGAGGAGGATGTGGCCGCGATGCTGGACGAGCGGCGCGTGGAGATAGCCGCACCGCTGGATGCCCGCCGCGAGCATCTGCGGGACTGCCTCGGGCGGTTGCCAGAGGACCAGCGCCGGCTCGTCCGCGGCTACTACTTTGACGAGGAAAGCATAGAGGCACTCGCCGCGACCCTCGGTCGCGGTGCGGAGGCGGTTTACAAGGCGCTCCAACGGACCCGGCAGGCGCTGCAACAGTGCATTGAGCGGAAACTTCAGACAGAGCAATGAACACCGAACGCGAAGAACTCATCCACCTGATTCACGCCTGTCTGGATGGCCGTGCCACGGACGCGCAGGCCTCCCGCCTCAACGCGCTGCTTAGGGAGGACGCGGCGGCCCGGGACCTGTATCTGCAACTGGCGGACACCCACTCCTGCCTTGCGGTGGATGAGAGCCTCTGGATGGATCCCTCCGCCCTAGCTGCCCATCCTGATCTTGCGGTCGCATCTGTTCCGAAACGCTGGTTTGTCTGGCGGCCGCTGTTGTCCGCAGCAGCGGGGATTGTGGTCGGGATGTTGTGCACGACGGTTGTGTTCGCTTATGTGGGCCCGTCGTTGGTGAAGCCAAAAACAATTTTCGCTGAAAGCTTCGAATCGGTCGTAAGGACTGCTCCCGGACTGCCGCGCGGGACGGGGAGTTGGGGTGGGGATGAGGCGGTGGTGGTGGACTCCGCGCCCGGGGTGAAGCCCCGGACCGGGGGCCGAATGCTGCGCTTTTTGAGTGGAACTTACCAGGGAGAGAACTCTCCGCGCAGTCAGTGGGGGGACGTGTATCACATCGTGGATGTGCGCGGGCTAGCCGGTGCGGGGCGCACCGTAGCGAGGGTGTCGACGAACTTTGCGCAGGCCGAGGTGACGGGTGAGAAGCGTTTCGCGTGCAGCGTCGGAGCTTTTGCTCTGGACCAGGATTTGAGCACGCTCCCTTCGCCGCTCAACCAGATGTGGCTGCAGCAGAATAATAACGCCTCAGGTTCGCGGCGAGCGGTGCTGACGGACCCCGGCCGGTGGCAGGAGGTTTCTGTCGAGCTGGCGATAACCAGTCAGACGCGCTTTCTGGTCCTGCACCTCGCTGTGGATCAGGAGCGGCCCACACTCACTTCCGGCACAGTGCATTTCCCCGGTCATTTCATGGACGACGTGAAGGTAGAGTTGATCCCTCGGCATTGAGGGGCCTCATCGCCATTCCGATCTCCAAAACACCACGACGCATCACTTCACAATCCAGCTCTTCCCCCGAACACCTTATGACTCGCCCTCTTTCATCCCGCGACACCACCTCCACGCAGCTCCAGCTGAATCGACGTCAGTTTCTGCGCAGCGGTTCGGCGGTGCTGGCGCTGCCATTTCTTGAAGCGCTCGCTCCGCGACTGGCTCGCGGAGCATCCGTGCCGCCGCCGAAGCGCATGGTGTGCGTCATGACAAACACTGGGCTGCTACCGGAGAATTTCTGGCCGAAGGAGACGGGACAGGAGTACACGCCGTCGCGCTATCTTGCGCATCTGGAGCCGCT
This sequence comes from Chthoniobacteraceae bacterium, assembly GCA_947478975.1. GTDB lineage: Bacteria > Verrucomicrobiota > Verrucomicrobiia > Chthoniobacterales > Chthoniobacteraceae > Chth-196. The sequence continues at coordinate 1,242 of CANJYI010000005.1, read as the reverse complement.
CCGCGGGCGCTACTCGGTCATGCACGGTCTTTCGCATCCGGACAACTCCGGTGGACACGTTGTCGAGAAAAGTTTCCTGACCGGCGCACGCTTCCCTTCCTCGGCGGTTTTCAAAAACAGCATCTCCGTCGATCAACTCGCGGCGGAATCCCTCGGACATCACACGCGCCTTCCCTTTCTCGCACTCGGCGTAAACGGCCAGCATGACGGCCTGCTCTCGGTATCGCGCGATGGAGTGTTCATCCCGCCAGAGCTGAGTCCGGCGAAGGTGTATCAGCGGCTCTTCACGCCGGACACGCCAGAGGAGAGCGCGCGGCGGATGCGCGAGATCGGCCAGCGTGTCAGCACGCTCGATTTTGTGAATGACAAGGCCAAGAGGCTTTCCCGCAGCCTTGGCGCGGAGGACCGGGGACGGCTTGACCAGTATCTCACTTCGGTGCGCGAGCTGGAGCAGCGTCTGGAGCAGGCACGCGTCTGGCAGCAGCGGGAAAAGCCGCGCGTCATCGCATCTCAACCGCAGGACATTCAGGACAATACGCAGGACGTTGACCGCGCCCGTCTGATGTATGACATGACCCTGCTTGCCCTCCAGAGCGACAGCACGCGTATCATCACGCTGTATCTGAACCCGCTGGAGGTCCTCGTGAAGCTTCCCGGCGTGAGCGACCGCACGCACACGCTCACGCATCACGGCAACGAACCGGAGAAGTTGGAACAACTCGCGAGGGTAGAAGAGGCGGGGCTGAAAAATCTTGGCCACTTCCTCGCGGGGCTTGCCGCGGTGAATGAGGGCGGCGGCAGCCTCCTCGACGACACGACGGTGCTCTTCGGCTCGAACATGTCCAACGGCAGCAACCATTCGAACGTGAACTTGCCGGTCCTCCTCGCGGGCGGACGCTTCAAGCACGGTCGGCACCTGCAGTTCGACCTGAAGAACAACACTCCGTTGTGCAATGTTTTCGTCTCAATGCTACAGCACATGGGCCTGGAGCACGAAGCCTTCTCCACGAGCACGGGAACTCTCACGGGACTGGAAATGGCATGAGGTACGGAGTTGGCCCCCTGGTGCTCCTCGCACTTTTTTCCTCATTCGTGGCCACGCTCAGCGCGGCTGCTGATGACCTGCGCGGCTATCTGGAGAAGTATTGTTTCGACTGCCACGACTCTACCACAAAGAAGGGCGGGCTCGATCTCGAAGCACTTCCGACGCATCTCGGTGCGCGCGAACCGTTCGAGAAATGG
>CANJYI010000004.1 GCA_947478975.1 Chthoniobacteraceae bacterium | reverse complement strand
CCGCTCGGTGGCAAACTGGCTTCCCGACAGGGAGTTTGCGGAAACGTGGCAGCGCTACGGGAAAACCGATCCGCGCCCCGCGAAGTAGGAGCCCAAAAGGAACGCCCCCGGCTCCCGTCCGAATGGACTGGCTGACTGCACTCTGGGGGGGCTTGGATTTACTGCGGCAAGGCGCCGGGGGCGCCGGCCTGCTCGGGCTTTCTTCCCGTCACGTAGAGTCCGAGGGCGATCGAAAGAATTCCGCACAGCCAGAAGATTTTCCCACTGCTGAACTGGGTGTGCATCAGCCTCTGCACCCCTGCGGAGGCGAGGATCCCCACGAAGGAAAGGACGCTGGCGGCTCCCTGCACCGCCCCCTTGTCCTCGGGGGCCGGCCGGTTCTGAAGCACGGCGCACACTGGCACGATGAAAAGACCCGCGCCGAAGCCGAGCAGGAGCAACATCCCGGTGAAGACCGGGGTGGTGATGGCGGCCAGTCCCATCGGGACCGTGCTCAACGCCATGAGCACCGAGCCCAGCGAAATGAGCCTGTATTCAATGCGTCCCCGGGAGCCGTATCCGGCGGTGACGCTTCCGATGCCGATGCCAATGGCGAGCGCTGCGTTGAGGAGCGCGTTTTTTGACTCGGTCAAATGGAGCACGTCGTGGGCAAAGAGAACCAGATTCATCTGGACGAGCGCCGCGATGAAAAAGAAGCCGGTGTTGCCCAGGTTGGCGCGCCAAAGGAGGGGATCGGGAGCCATCTTGCGCAACTGGGCGAGTAGATCTTTTGCCGGGTTGAGCTGCAACGTCCGCTGGGGATTTGCCGGAGGGACCTTCGGGATGAAGGCGCTCGTGGCCCAGCCAGCAAGTGCGAGGGCTGCCAGCAGGAGGCCCGAAATCCAGGGCTGGTCTGTAAACCGGCCGGCGAGGATGCCACCGGAAAGCGTGCCCAAAATGATCCCCACAAAGGTGAGAAGCTCCACGATGCCGTTCCCCCAGGAGAGTTTGTCGAGGGGGAGGATTTCCGGCAGGATGCCGTACTTGGAGGGGCCGAAAAACGCGGAATGGCAGCCCATGAGGAACACAGCGCCCAGCTGGAGGGGAAGGCTGTGAAGGCCCAGTGCGAGGGCCGCAAACAGCATGATGAAAGTCTCGGCGAGCTTTACGCCCGACATGACGCGTTGCTTGCTGAACCGGTCCGCCAGCCAGCCGCCAAACATCGAAAAGGTGATGAAGGGCAGGGCGAAAAGGGCGCCCGCCAAAGCCACGGCGTTGTCGCGGTCCGACTGCGACATGGGCTGGCTGAGGACGAGCAGGATGACCAGGTTTTTGAGCGCATTGTCGCTGAATGCGTTCTGGCACTGTGTGGCTATCAAGCACCAGAAGCCCCGGCGCCAGGCGGGCGCGGTTTTCATGCGCTTTGTTGCTGGACCACCACCCGCACGGTCGAGTCGGCAAAGGCGGGCTCGGGGGAGTCGGCGAGGGAGAGCGGAAGGAGATTCTCCTGGAGGAGTTTCTGAAGTTCCCTGTGGTTGATTTTGCCACTGCCCAGAACCGGCATGTGGACCACGACGCGGACTTCACTGGGAACACACAGGTTTGAGAGTCCGTGCGCATGGATTGCCATGCGGACCTCATTGCGTCCCAGCCTTGGGGCGTTGGTTACGGCCACCAGGGTCTCACCCCGCTTGGGGTCGGGTTGCGACACGACAGCGACATGGCAGTTTGTGCCATGCTGCGGGAAGGCGCCCGAAAGGGCCTCTTCGACTGCTGCGAGGCTGACCATCTCGCCGCCCACCTTGGCGAAGCGCTTCATTCTGCCCAGAATGTAGAGGAAGCCGTCATCGTCGATTCTTGCAATGTCGCCGGTGTCGTACCAGCCGTCCGGCGGGGCGGTGGGTGCGGGGGCGCCGAGCTGCAGGTAGCCCTTCATGATGTTCGGGCCCTTCACAAACAAGCGCCCGCCGGTCTCCACGCCCGGAACCGTTTCCAGACGCCATTCGATCCCCGGCAGGAAGCGCCCTGCGGAGCCGTGGCGGGAGGACAGGGCGACGTTCACACTGAGGGTCGGACTGCACTCTGTGGCTCCGTAGCCTTCGAGAACCCGAACACCGAAGCGCTGGGCCCAGGTGGTGAAGGTGTTTTCCTGAACCTTTTCGGCCGCCGCAAAAAGGCAGCGCACCGAGCGGAAGTCGTAGGGGTGCGCCCGGCGGTGGTAGCCGTTGAGAAAGGTGTTGGTGGAGAGGAAAACCGTGCAGTTTTTGTCGTAAAGGACGTTTGGAATGATCCGATAGTGCAGGGGGGAGGGGTAGAGGAATACGTAAGACCCCCTGACCAGGCCAAGCAGCGTGCCCACCGTGAGCCCGAAGCTGTGGAAGATGGGAAGCGCGTTAAAGATCCTGTCGGTGTCGTTCAGGTCGTTGACCGCAAGCATTTGCCGGATGTTGGCCAGCAGGTTGCGGTGGGACAGGACGACTCCCTTTGGCACGCCTTCGGAGCCGCTGGTAAAAAGCACCACGGCGGCGGAATCCGGGTCGACCCGTTTGCGGATGAGTTTCTCCGGCGAAAGCCTGGCCTTGGCCACGCTGGAGATCCGGTCGGTGGTGGAGATCTTCCCCCTGAGATCCTCCAGATACACAATCTGGACACCCGCCTCGGCGAATGGTGCGACGTCTAGACGCGCCCTTTTGAGGAATTCCCGCGAGGTGATCAGCGCGCCCACATTGGCCGTCTTCGCGCTGTGGAGCATCGCCTGGAGGCCCGTGGAAAAGTTAAAGATCGCGGGGACCCTGCCCAGAAACCAGAGCGCAAGGAGGCTAACGGGATTGGCGTTGATGTTGGGCAACAGCACGCCAACACAGGCTTGATCGTTTGGCAGCGTGGCCTGGAAGGATTCTGCAAGGGCGTCGGCGGAGGCAAGCAGGTGCTTGTAAAGGAGGGGTTTTTGGGTGACGTCCTCGAGGATCTGGAAGTCTGGTTGCTCCAAGGCGGTCTCCACGATGGCCTCGGGAAGGGTCGCGGCCCCCAGCTCCATTTCCGTGTGGAACTGTTGTTCGACCATTTTGACGCGGAGCCACTCTGTGTGGGCGGTCCGGGCGGCGCCCGGTTTGAGGTGCGTGAGGTCCGGGGGTTGCAGGGGTTCGCTGAAGTGCGCCGTGACCTTGGGAAACCAACGCCGCCAGCCTGGATTGCGCGAGAGCTTCATGCGGTCAGCTCCCCTGAGGTAGCAGGTAATGACCCGGGCAGGGGATTTCACCAGAAGGAAGCCGGTGCCTTCAAACAGCTTCATGAGGCTTCCCGTGAAGGTGATCCGCCCCTCGGCAAAGAGCACCAGCCTGCCGCCCGCCTGCAGGTGCTGCGCCATCCGCTTGGCGGCGTACGGCGAGGTGGGGTCGATGGCAAAGGTGCGTGAATTGAGCATCAGCCTCCTGTGGAGCCAGGAGGTGTCCGCTGCGGCGAGGGACACCACAAAGCGCCAGTCCTTATCGAGAAACATCAGCAAAAAGAGCCAGTCCAGCCACGAAACATGGTTCGGGACAAGGAGCAGGGGGCCCTCCGCACTCAGAGAGCGCAACCCGAATCCTTCAAATTGGAACAGTTGGCGCAGGAAAAAATGGATGACTTTCTTCATCAATTGGGTTGGCGGAAGCGGAGGATGCAGCGGCTCCACAGAGGGAGCCAAACAGGCGGGCAACACGGTAGGGCAATACGCGCCACAAAGTTAATGAAAAACGCCGCGCGCGGCACCCTCCATTTACGATTGGGGTGCTGTCCCCGCCTGCTTGAGCGCTGGCTATTGCCCCTTTGGAAGGGGGTAGCCCTTCCAGACCCACTCCAAAGCCTGCGGCAGGATTTGCGCCCGGGCGTTGCCAATCCCGTGACCCGCGTTGAGGCAGTAGAGGTACTGGTAGTGGTAGCCTTTTTGCTTGAGGACGGCAGCCATCCGGTTGTTTGCCTCCACCCAGTCGTGCATCTCGTCGCGCATCACATTGGGGTTGAGAAGATCCCGGTCCCCGACCGCCATCCACAGGCGGATGGGTTTTGGCGCGCTTTGGGGGATGAGTTTGTTGTGGAAGCCCCATGCCCCGTCAGGGGTTTCTGGGTTGAACGGCCACTGCTGGTTGACGAAGGTCCCCGAGAGGGTGATGACCCGGCGGTATAACTCCGGGTGATACCAGGCCATGATCAGAGCGGCGGACCCCCCTGAACTGGTGCCCATGGTGGCGCGGCCTTCAGGATCCTTGGTGAGCTTGACCGCATAAGTTTTCTCCACCAGCGGCAGGACCTCGTTCTCAATAAACTCGGCGTAAAGGCCCGACATGGTGTCGTACTCGCGTCCGCGCTCATGCCCCTGGGCATCGCCGCCCCCGCTCGAAATGGAGATCGCAATCATTGCGGGCACGCGCCGCTGGGCGATCAGGTTGTCCAGCACATGGGCCAGGTTCATGTCGGGGCGGCCCATGCCAGGGCCGTCGTGGGTGACAATAAAGGGAGCTGCGGTGCCCGGAACGTACTGCTCGGGAATATAAACCGTCACGGTCCGCTTATAATCAACCGGACGGGTCTCAACGATCAAGGTCTTGGGATTGGCGGGGTCTACGGATCCAAAGACGTCCCTGGCAATCCCGGGGTTGAACAGCTTGCAGTCCTTTGAGTCCATGCTGAACTGCTGCACCTTTCCCTGGGGAACACCCTCGACAACCTTGAACTCTGGGGCGCCCGCGTAGTCGGGGCCAACGACAAAATCCCCGTCCACATCGACCGGGGGATTGGCGCCTGGCTTCCCGTCCAGACGAGTGAACTTCGGGGCACCCGGCGCATCAAAGGGCCGCGTTGGGGGCTGTGGGCGTTCAGGCTTCTTGGCCGCCGGCGGTTCCTTGTCTGCTCCGAACGCTGGGAGGGAAAGCGCTAGGGAAGCCGTGATTCCAATTTGCAAAAGGGGGTGGAGGAACTTCATGGGGTGTGGGTGGATTGGGGGGGGGATTGGGGTGGGTAAATGGAATGTCTCCCGTTTTTGGGAGGATTCTTCGGAGCAGCCCTAGGCCGAGTGCACAGTCAGTTAAATCCAAGTTCGGGAAGGATAACTCGCGGGCTCTCGATAGCGAAATCCATAACCCGCAGATTCAGAGGTTTATCCGCAGACGACGCAGAGTTCACAGATGCTTCTAAGGGTTTCTTGTTATCTGGAAACTCTGCATAATCGGTGGATCACTCCCCGTTCCCCGAGGAGTGATCGAGAAGCTACCGGTAGTGAATACGCCCTAGCTGAGGACTTCCTTGTGGAAGGTGCCCCAGTCGTCGAGGTTGTTAAGGTCGACTGCGGCCGGGCTGACGGAACCGTCGTCAGAGAGCCCGTTGGCTTCAAGGATGGCGTGGCGCGTGGCGTCCGCGTGAATGTAGCCGAGGATCGCGGCGTTGTTTTTGTAGATGGTGGCCTTGTCGAGCTTCACGCCCGGCTGCTGCCTGATCCAGGCTTCAAACTGGGGATAGCTGGGCTTGGTTTGGATGAAAGCGCGCACGGCGGCCTCGTCCAGATGGAGGGCGGCGAGGACCATGGAGTCGTATCCTTTGCCGATGCCGGGGTAGTCTGCGTGCAGTTTGCCCTGGGCTTCGAGGGAGGCCTTCTGCCAGAGGCGGGGCAGGTGGAGGACGCCTAGGGGACCGGCTAGGCCGGAGCTGATCATTGGTACGTATTTGCTCATAAGGAGGATGATGGTCTTTAGGTTGAGATTCGGTGGCGCACAGTTGCGCCGCCAGCATCTCAGACGGTGAGTTTGTTGTGGACCAGCGCGCTTCTCCAGAAGCAAATGGTCAACCCGCTACCTCCTTGGCCGCGGAGGATATTCGTCCCGCTTTCCTCCGGGGTTTCCCGTCAGCACGTGCGCCGCCAACGCTGGCGTGCGTTGGGGACGAAGCCTAGGAAGCGAGACCATTCCCCATGCGCCGAAGCAGCCACGATTACACTTATTTGATGCAGCGCTGGCGCGCAGTCGCTCGGGGTTCCGGGCTGCGCTTGGTTCAGATCGCCACGGTCGATGGCTTTCCTCTGTATTGCCTCAAGTCTCCGGCGCTGGGGCACCGAAGCGGGTTGTACCTTTCGGCAGGGATCCACGGAGATGAGTCCGCTGCGACCGAGGGGCTGCTTGCTTGGGCGCAACGCTTCCAGTCGCAGATGAGGCACTTGCCGCTGCTGATTTTTCCCTGTCTGAATCCCTGGGGCCTCGTCATGAACCGCCGCTCCGATGCGGCGGGAAATGATGTTAACCGGATGTTCCACGGGGACGAGCATCCGACCGCGGCGGCGGTGCGGGAAACTGCGGCCCCCTATGCGTTTGATTCGGCAATGTTGCTGCATGAAGACTACGACGCACAAGGTGTCTATCTCTACGAACTGACCAAGCGCCCCGCATTCGGGGACGCGATCCTCGGCGCAGTCGAGGCACTCATTCCCAAGGATCAAAGGTCCAGGGTGGATGGACGCAGGGCGCGGGATGGGATTTTGCGTCCGCGCTTTTCGGTGAAGCGGTTCGCAGAAATGGGGCATCCGGAGGCGGTCTGGCTCCACCTACGCGGCTGCGCCCGCAGTATTACTTTTGAAACGCCAAGCGAGGCTTCGCTCGAGGTGCGGAGTGAGGCCCATGCGGTTGCGGTAGCGCGGATGGTTGAGCTTTGGTCCATGCCTGCAGTTTAGGGGCGCCGCGCACGGGCGCCCTTGGCGTGGCCGCTGAAGCTGGCTGCGGAGTAGTTTTGTTGTGTACGGTTGCTTGCCGGGCAATGCTCAGCGGTGACCATTTTCCGGCCAGTATTTTTCCGCGCTTGTCTGTTTGTGCCGTGGGTGGGGATGGTGCTCTCAAGCTGCGGCCCGTCCCCTTCCGCTGGGGCAAAAGGGGAGGGCCTTCCGGTTCCTTCCGGTCCCCAGCAAAGGCGCGCCGATCAGACCAGACCACTCACGCCCGAGGAAGAACGCCAGCAGAGGGAGGAACAAGCCAAGCGGCAGGCCGTCTCGGTTTATCCGGAACTTGGAGTGGCCGGTACTGCGGTAAACCGGGAATACGTGCGTCGCTACAAGCTCTACCGGTCGGTCAACCCCGCCTTTTTTGAGGAACCTGACTGGCCGATCCGCCTGGCGGAGATGCTCGCACAGGACCTGGGACTCGATCCTCGCCGGTGAGACTTGGACGCCACTGTGGTGCGAGACACGCCGCGCTGCGCCGCGCGGCTTAGGCTCGGCCGCGCTCCTTCTTCCACTGGACCACCAGTTCGAGGAAGGGGGCCGCAAAATCGCGGAGTTTGCGCTCCCCGACGCCCGGGATTTCTGCAAATTCGGCCTCTGTTGAGGGCTGTCGGGCGGCGAGGTGGCGCAGGGTGACGTCCGGGAAAATGATGTAGGGCGGGACGTTGCGTTCCTCCGCAATCGTCCGGCGGAGTGTGCGCAACTGGGCGAACAGGAATTCGTCGCAGACGACGTCCCCCTCGATGGTGGGACGGCTGGGGCGGGACTTGGTGGTCGCGGTGGGGCGGGTGAGGTTCAGTGGGCTTCTGGCCTTGAGCCACGCCATGCCTTCGGCGGAGATGTCCAACGTGCTCATGCGCTCGGCGGACTGGCTGCAAAAGCCAAGCCGGATGAGTTCGCGGCCGATGGTCTGCCATTCCGCCCGCGAGTGTTCCTTGCCGATGCCGTAGGTGGAGAGTTGGTCGTGCCCCCAGCGCTTGATTTTCTCGGTGTCAGCGCCCGTGAGGACCTCGACAATGTGGTTCATCCCGACGCAGAAGCGGGAGGCCTGTTTGAGCCTGAAGATGCAGGACAGAAACTTCTGGGCGGGCACCGTGCCGTCAAAACGCTCCTTGGGTTCCAGGCAATTGTCACAGCCGTTGCAGGGCACTGGAAAATCGTGTTCCCCAAAGTAGGAGAGGAGCATGTGGCGGCGGCACCCCCCGGATTCCGCATAGTGTACCATCTGCTGGAGCTGTTCGCGCGCGATGCGCTGCTCCTCGGGGTCGCTTTTCTCTTCGATGAAGGCCTTCTGCTTGATGACGTCCGCAGAGCTGTAGAGCAGGACGCATTCGCCCGGAAGCCCGTCGCGGCCGGCCCGCCCCGTCTCCTGGTAGTAGCTCTCGATGTTCTTGGGCAGGTCGTAGTGCATGACAAACCGCACATTGGGTTTGTGGACGCCCATGCCGAAGGCGACCGTCGCGCACATGACGCGGGTCCGGTCCCGCAGAAAGTTGTCCTGGCTTTTTTCGCGCTGCTTGGGCTCCAAGCCGGCGTGGTAAGCCTGGGCGGAGACCCCGGCCGCGCGCAACCGCTCCGCGAGGGCCTCGGTCGACTTCCGACTCTGACAGTACACGATCCCGGTTTCCTCAGGGCGCGCCTTGACCCACTGGATGACCTGCTCGGTGGGTTTGCTTTTGGGCAGGATCCGGTAGCTAAGGTTTGGGCGGTTGAAGCTGGCAGTGTAACAGCGCGGGTCGCGGAGTTCGAGCAGGCGGACGATGTCTTCCCGCACCCGGAGGGTGGCCGTCGCGGTCAAAGCGATGAAGGGCACACCGGGGAGGGTCTGGCGCAGGCTGGCGAGCTGGCGGTATTCCGGCCGGAAATCGTGGCCCCATTCGCTGATGCAGTGGGCCTCGTCGACGGCGATGAGCCGCACCCCGAGCTCCGGGAGGCGTTCGACAAAACCGGAAAGCATCACGCGTTCCGGGGCGAGGTAGAGCAACTTGTACTCCCCCCGGTACAGCCCCCGGAAGCGGGCCTTGGACTCCTCGGAGGAGAGGGTGGAATTTAAGAAGGTCGCCGCGACGCCGCTGGCTTGGAGCCCTTCGACCTGGTCCTTCATCAGGGCGATCAAGGGTGAGATCACCACGGTGAGCCCGCCGCCAGCAATGGCGGGCAGCTGAAAGCAGAGCGACTTGCCGCCGCCGGTGGGCAGGAGTGCGAAGACATCCCTGCCTGCGAGCGTGTCGGTGATGATCTCCTCCTGTAGCGGGCGGAAGGAACCGTAGCCGAAGGTGCGTTTGAGGATGGCCAGCAGGTCGGCTCTTTGCATGGAAGAGGCGTTAGCGTTCCCGAGGAACCAGAACACATTCCATCCCGGCCGCGTGCGCCGCCGTGCGGCCCGTCTCGGTGTCCTCAAACACGAGGCAGCGTTCCGGCAGCACATTCAGCCGGCGGGCAGCCTCCAAGAACGGATCGGGGAAGGGCTTCCCGCGGGAATAATCCTCGGAACAGACCACCGCGTCAAAAAGGTCGTGAATCCCGATGGCGTGAAGCGTGCGGGTGACGATGTGGCGGTGGCCGCCGGAGGCAACCGCCATGGGCTTGCGGCCGAAGTGGGAGCGGGCGATGTCGACGATTCCGTGAATCGGCTCGACCGCGTCGCTCAGGGATTCAAACACCGCCTCCTTGTGATCCACCAGGGCGTCGACCTCTAGGGTGAGCGAATGCTGTTCGTTGAGAATCTCGATGATCCGGGCGGTGGGGACGCCTCCCAGAGAATAGAAGAACGGCTCCGGGAAAAGGTGGGCATGCTCGCCGAGTGCCACGCACCAGGCCTTGTAATGGGCCGGCATGGTGTCCGCCAGCGTGCCGTCGCAATCAAAGATAAACGCGTCGAACTCGGTTTCAGGAAGCGTCGGACGCCAGTAGGTTTGTGTGGGCACGCGGAGGACGTTAGGGAAGCTGGTCTGAAATTGCAAAAAAATGCAGCAAACCGGTTCTGGCCGCGGGCTACTTGGCGGGCTGCACCGGCTTGAGATCCGTGTCGTAAACCGTCACCGGTCCGATGGCCTCGAGCGCGGAGCGCACCTCCTTGGCTTCGCCGACCACCACGATGAGAGTGTCGGTTGCGTCCAGGTGGGTTTTGGCCGTTTTTTGAAGAAGGGCCGGAGACACGCTGCCCATGCGCCGAGCGTAGCTTTTGTAGAAATCGGAGGGCAGTCCGTACAGGTCGATGTCCTGCACCCGCTGCGCGGTACGCTCGCTCTTTTCGAGGCTCAGAAGATAGTTGCCCACGTTGTACTCGCGCTGGAGCGACAACTCACCCTCGGGCACTGGTTCGGTGCGCAGGCGGTCGATTTCCTTGAGCATTTCCAGGACGGCCGGGGCGGTCACATCGTTGCGTGTTTCCGCCGTTGCCTCGAAGGAACCCGCGATCCGCCGGGGATCGAAGGCGGAGTACGCGCCGTAGGTCCAGCCGTGGGTTTCGCGCAGGTTCTGGTAGAGTCGGCCAGAGGCGCCACCGCCAAGGGTCGCCGTCAGCACGAGCACCTCGGGCAGGTCGGGTGTGTTTCGGGGCGGGCCAACCCGGCAGACCGCGATGTTGCTTTGCACCGAGCCGGGACGGTCCACGAGATGGACGGTGCGGCCCTTCAGCGCGGGGAGCGCAGGCTGAGGCGGCGCCGGTACCTCGGCTTTTTCCCAGCTTCCAAACACCTTTTCCACCATTGCCATGACGTCGGCCTGAGCCACGTCGCCTACAATGGCAAGCGTTGCGTTGTTTGGATGAAAGTGGAGCCGATGGAAGGCCACCAAGTCCTCCCGGGCGATCGACTGCACGCTTTCCGGGGAAGAAACCTGGCCGTAGGGGTGGGCGCCGTAGACCAGCTTTGCGACGAGTTTGGAGAGCAGCGCGGAGGGCTGCTGCTTCTGGGCCTCCAGTCCGGAAAGGGCGAGCTTGCGCAGTTTGAGCAGCTGTTCCTCGGTGAAGGCGGGGTTGCGTACGGCGTCGGAAAGCAGGTCGAGCAGTTGGCCCGTGTACTTGTTGAGGGAGGAGGCGCTCAGCGCGATCGAATCCGGTCCGGCCTTGGCGTCGATGGAGGAGCCAAGGTTTTCCGATTCCATGGCGAAGGCCTGGGCGGAGCGTTTTGCCGTGCCGCGGTTGAGCATGCTCGCGGTGAGGGAGGCGGTCCCCGGCTTTGCCCCGTCGGAAGCGGCGCCGGATTTGACCAGCAGCCGGAAGGTCACCATCGGCCGGCGGTCGTCTTGAATGAAGAAAACCCGCAGGCCGTTGGGCAGGGTGATGTCCTTGTATTCTGGAAAGGAGGCGGCAGGCGCGGGGCCCGGTACGGGCTTGACCGAGCGGTCTAGCTCAGCGGAGGCGGGGGGCGTGAGGCAGACGGCCGTCAGGCCTGCGCACAGGAGGGACGGAAGAAAGCGAAGCAGAGGGTGAAGACGCATGACCGGGGATTATTTGGAGGGAGGAAGGGGGAAGCGCAGCGTGAAGCGGCCCTTGTCGGTGAGGTATTTCTTGGCGACGCGCTGCATGTCCTCCCGTTTGACGGCAAGGTACCGCTCCAGCTCCGTGTTGATGAGCCCGGTGTCTCCGTAAAACATGGAGTAATGGGCGAGGGTGCTGGCGCGCTCGGCCATGGTGCCGCCGCTTTTGGCAAACTGGGATTCCATCTGGGTGCGCACTTTCTGGAATTCCTCTTCGGTGACGCCTTCCGCCACAACGCGTTTGATTTCGTCTGAAAGCGCGGCGTCCAGCTCCTCGAGGGTGGCGCCGGATTGTCCGGTGACTGAAATGGCGAGCATGCCGGCCTTTTCGAGCAGCGAACAGTAGGGTGCCACGTTCATGGCGACCCCTTTTTTCTCCACAAGACTCTGGTAGAGGCGCGAGGAACGGCCGTCGCCCAGAATGTTGGCGAGCATTTCCAGCGGGTAGGCGTCCGGCTCGGTTTCGCTCGGGGCGCGCCAGGCGTGGATGAGCGAGGGGAGCGGCGTGTTTTTGCGGACCACGTCCTTGGACTTGCCCTGCACATCCAGCGTCCAGTTGAACTCTGGGCGCGGCACCGGCTTGTCGTTGGGGATGGTGGCGAAGTAGTCGGCGATGAGCTTTTTGGTCTCTTCGATCTGGAAGTCGCCTGCGACCACGAGTGTGGCGTTTTCGGGTCGGTAGAAGGTTTTGTGGAAGTCCCGGAACTCCTCGATGGTGGCTTTGTCGATGTACTGGAAGGAGCCGATGGGAACCCACTGGTAGGGGGTGCCTTCGAACACGAGGGAGCAGAGCTCCTCAAACAGGCTGCCGTAGGGCTGGTTGTCGTAGGAGCGCCGGCGCTCTTCCTTAACGACCGCGCGCTGGGTTTCGACCCCTGCCTCGTCGATGCGCGGATGCAGCATCCGTTCGCTTTCAATCCAGAGCGCCAGGGGCAGCTGGTGGGCGGGCAGGTTGAAGTAGTAGTCCGTCCGGTCAAAGGAGGTCGAGGCGTTCAGGTTGCCGCCCGCGCTGGAGATGTATTTGTCGATGGTGCCCCGGGGGATGAACTCCGAGCCTTCGAACATGAGGTGCTCAAAAAAGTGGGCGAAGCCGGTGCGGTCGGGGCGCTCGTTTTTGCTGCCCACCCGGTAGAGCACGTAGGTGCCGATGACGGGCGCCGCGTGGTTCTGGTGCAGGATGACGTGCAGTCCGTTGGGAAGGTTGTATTCAAGAAATTCGACGGGCTTGCGCACGCTGCGCACGTCGGCCTGGGGGGCGGTGTCCCTGGCTTCAAGGGGGGCTCCGGAGCGGGACCCGGGTGCCGCGTGGGCAGCACTTCCGAAGGTCACACTCAGGGCTGCGGATAAAAGGGCAGCGGATTTCATGGGTTAGGATATATGACCCTTGGCGGCTGGTTTTGTTCGATGCAACCTTCTGGCCGGGGTTCGGGGCGATTGTAAACCATGGCGCTGGAAGGCGCTTTGCGCCAACTAAAGTTTTGCTCCAAGCCGCTTGTTTGCCTCCTGCCGACTGATGAAACTTCTATTCTCCAAGCTGCCGCGGGCCCAGTCGCTGACTGGGACGGTTCTTTGCCTCTGTCTTTTCCTCTGGAACGGGGCCGCCTTGGGCGCCGACGGACGGTACGCCTATGAGAAAGCCGAGATGGGACTGCCCGTGCGCGTCACTCTTTACGCGCCCGATGAGGGCGCCGCCCGGGCCGCTGCGGACCGCGCCTTCGCCAGGGTCGAGGCGCTCAACGCCGTCTTTTCCGACTATGACAGCGATTCGGAGCTCAGCCGACTCTCTGACACGGCGGGATCCGGCCGTGCGGCCGCGGTGGGTCCCGAACTGTGGCATGTTTTGGAGTTCGCGCAGCGTGTGGCCGCCCTTTCCAAGGGGGGCTTCGACATCAGTGTGGGGCCGGTGGTCAACCTTTGGAGGGTGGCCCGGCGCAAGCACGAGCTGCCCAAACCCGAGCGGCTTCTCGAAGCCCGCGCCCGGGTGGGCTACCAGGGCATCGAATTGGATCCAGCCGCGCGTACCGCTTTGCTGCGGAAACCTCGGATGCGGCTGGATGCCGGAGGAATCGCCAAGGGCTACGCCATGGAGGAGGCGCTTCAAGTGTTGCGCGCGCTCGGACTCCCTCGTGCGATGGTTGCCGGCGGCGGGGATATGGCCCTGGGGGAGGCGCCCCCGGGGGAGTCGGGTTGGCGGATCGAGGTGAGTTCTCTGGATGCGGGTGGCGCGCCGGCTCCGCGTTTCCTGCGGCTTGCCAACTGTTCGGTCGCTACCAGTGGCGACCTGTATCAGCGGTTGGAAATCGAGGGAAAACGCTATTCGCATATCGTGGATCCGCGGACGGGAATCGGCCTCACCGACCACAGTTTGGTCACCGTCGTTGCCGCCCGCGGAATTGAGGCCGACGCGCTCTCAAAGGTCGTGGCGGTCCTCGGGCCGGTGGAGGGGTTGCCGCTGCTTGAGAGCTTTCCAGGAGTTGCGGCCTACGTGGTGCGCGCCCCGGAGGACCGCGTGGAGGAGCATTTCAGCGCGCGCTGGAAGACGCTCGAGCCTTGACGGGGGAGGGCGGTGTAAATGAACCCTTGCCGAAGCCGCCGCCAGACGCCCTCATCCTAACCGCCCTCACCCACCTCCCGCCTTGAAAGCACACCTTCCCAACCATCCCACCCGTCTTTATTTCATCCGCCACGGAGAAGTGGAGGAACGCTACCACCGCATTTTCGGGGGCTCGCGGATCGACATGGATCTTTCGCCCTTGGGCCATCTTCATGCCCAGGCGCTGGCCGACTGGTTTGGGGAAAGCCCCTTGGACGCGGTTTACATGAGTCCCATGCAACGGGTCCGGCAGACGGCCTCGCCCCTGCTGAATGCGAGGCGCCTGCAGCCGGTGGTGCTCGAGGATTTGCGGGAGGTCGATTTCGGAGACTGGACCGGCTACGGCTGGCAAGACATTCAGGCAAAGTTTGGCGTCGTGGCGTTCGACTGGCTGGAGACGCTCGACAACGGGGGCATTCCAAACGGGGAGACGGCGGCGTGCCTCAAGGCGCGGGTGCGTCCCTGTTTGCAGCGGGTGGTGGACGAGAATCCGCATCGGAGCGTGGCGGTGGTGTGCCACGGGGGGATTGTGCGCGTGATGTTGGCGCTGCTGCTGGAGATGCCCTTGGCCCACATGGCGCACTTCAACATTGATTATGGGAGCGTCACCGTGGTTGAACTTCAGCCGGACAAGAAGCACGCCCTCGAGGTGGAGTTGCTCAACTTCTGCCCCCTGACAGACCGCGCAGGGGCCCGCGCGGACAGTGCGGAGCGAGGACCCGCCGCGCCGGCGGCAACGTTGATTGATGGAGGAACGGGGAGGTAGCGCCCGGGCCTACCCTGGCTGGCCGTAGCGCGCCAGGTGGAAGCCAATGGAGAGGAAGGGATGGGAAGGGAGGGGAAGAAGCTCCGACTTCTCTTGCGCAGCGTTCTTTTCGATCCTGAAACTTGGTCCCCGCTTAGTCCCGCGGTTGTTGTTCCTTGAGGTACTCCCCAAGGGCCAACCCGAGGCGTGCGCCCACCGTGCGGTAGCCTTCGGTGGTGCTTGCCTCGGCGTTCCAGATCGTTTCCAGACACAGGCCAACCGTGTGTGGATTGCCGTTCTTAGTCACCCAGTTGGCGCTCATCTCTTTCCAACGGGGGTGGTAGTTTGGTCCGGTGTATTTGGGCTTGTTGCTCATCGGAATGAACGGCTTGGCGGTGCTGATCTGTTTGTAGGCCAGCTCGATGAAGCGGTTGTTGCGCTGCTGCGCCTCGGGCCCCATCAGCGAGGGGTCCGAGAGGAAAAAGAAGGTCGGGTCCCCCGGGCCTGGATTATGGAGGTCCAGAAAGACGTCCATCCGCGACTGTGCCGTCAGGTTCTTGACCCGGGTCATTGCCGCCGCCGTCTCGTTCCAGTGCGGGATCTCGGACCAGTCCCGGTTGTGGTCGTGCGGCAGCGCGTCCTTGCCCCCGTTGCCGGTGGCGACGTTGTCGACGTCCATCACGGGCACGATGAAGACTTCGGCGTGGGTACGGATCCACTTCGCCTGTTCGGAGTCGCCCAAAAGCCATTCCGCAAAGCCCTGCGCCACCCAGCTGGAACCGCTCTCCCAGGCGTGCTGCCTCGCCTGCACCCAGATTCCAAAGCGTTTGGGCGCGGGGCGCTCCCCTTCGGAGACCTGCCACATCGGCACCGGGCGGCCGCCGACCGAGCGGCACAGCTCGCCCGCCTTGGCCCCTGCGTGGTCTTTGCAGGTGGCCTCGATCGCCTTGGCGGCGAAGCCCGGCGTGTAGGGCGGTCCCCAAGCCACGTAAACCGATCCGGTCGCGGGCCGGAGCGTGTAATGCATCAGGTCGTTTTCACGCGCTCCTTTTTCAGAGTGCTGCCACAGGACGCCGTCGTGGGAAAACGTCGCCCGCTCGGGCATGGCCCAAACCGGGGAAAGCGGCTTCGAAATGACACCGCCGGGTTGAGGGGTCGTGGCGCTGGAACCTTTGAGGTGGAGCGTGATGACCTCGCCGGGTTCGACCCCGTTGATTTTGAAATACCACCAGCAGGGCCAGCCCCTTGAGGGATCTCCGCCCGGGGTGAACAGGATGGAGCGCGTTTTTTCGTCGATCTCGACGCTGCTGACCGAGGCGCCCTCAAAGCTTGAGTCAATCTCCAGGCGCGAGGGTGCGCTGAGACCACGGCTTGGGAAGCCGAGCCCGACGCAGGCCATTGCGAGGAACAGTCGGAGTGTGGGGGCGCACATCTGTGGGGCAGGTGGGTGCCTAGAGCAGCTTCTCCCCGCCCGTGTATTTGGCGAGGGCCTCGGGATCCAGTTCCAGACCGAGGCCCGGTTCTGTGGGAATCGCGAGCATCCCGTCCGCATCAAGCTTCCAGCCGCCGAGGGTGATTTCGTCGATGAAAGGGGAGCCGGTCAGGTACTCGACCAGGTCGGTGTTTGGAAAGGCCGAGGCCAGATGAAGGTCGGCCGCGAGCCCGACGGCGGTGTTCCAACCGTGGGGGATAAACTGCACGCCGTGTTCCTGCGCCATCCACGCAATGCGGCGTTCTTCGCTGATGCCGCCGACCTTGGTGACATCGGGCTGGATGATGTCGAAGGCGCGTGCCTCCAGGAAGGGCTGGAAGGCCTGACGCCGGGTGAGCACCTCGCCCCCGGAAATGGGCACTGGCGAATGCTCCCGCAGCTTTACGTAATCCTCAAGGGCGTCGGGGGAGAGCGCCTCCTCAAACCAGTGGACGTCGTAGTCGGCGAGCATCTTTGCGGTGTTGAGCGCCCACTTGTACCCGTTGGGCCAGAAGGCGTCGCTGCCGCCTGCGTCGACCATGAGCCGCGAGTCGGGACCCACCGCCTCGCGCGCGGCCCTGACGATGGCCTCGTCGGTGGTGGCGTTGCGCCTGCCAAAGGGACCCCAGCCAATCTTGAAGGCGCGGAAACCCTGCGCCTTGACCGACAACAAGTGCTCCCGCAACTTCGCCGGCTCGTCCATGAGCAGCGAGGCGTAGGGCTGCACCCGTTCGCGGTAGCGGCCGCCAAGCAGCCGGCCCACGGGCTGGCCGGTGGCCTTGCCAAGGAGATCCCAAAGGGCGATGTCGATGCCGCTGATCGCGTGCGTGACGGAACCGCCGCGCCCCAGCCAGAACATGTTCTGGTGAAGTTTTTCGCTCACGCGTTCGGGCTCGAGCGCGTTCTCGCCGCGGTAGAGCGGCTCCAGCAGCGCGAGGGAAGCTCGCACCAGCGCGTCGTTTGTAAACACGGAACCCAGCCCGACGGCTCCCGTGTCGGTATGGACGGCGATGAGCGTGTGCACGCAGTCCTCGGGTTTGAGTTCGTTGCTCCAGCCGCCCTCGGGGGTGGCTCCGCGCAGTCCTGCGCAACGGATTTCAGTGATTTTCATAGGGGTGGGTGTGGTTTGTGAAAAAATGAGGAGTTCACGTGGTGAACGGTTTCTGAGTGTCCGGGGCGCCCTTTTTGCGGCTGAAGATTTTGGCATCCGGAGTGAATGCGACATCGGGGTCCAGCGGGAAGATGGGCCGTGGGCAGCGGGTGTGTCCGAGGGAGCGCAGGTTCGCGCTGGAGGAACCGGGCGCGTCCACGTGGATCATTTGCGTGCACCACTCCGCGTACATGTGCGGCTGGCAGTGGGGGGACTTCACCACGACCGCGTCAAAACGCTGTGGATTCTGGCCGTGTGCCAGAAAGAAGGAGCGGTCGTACAGGTTTACGGGGCGGCTGCTCACGACAAAGGTGAAGTGACCCGCCTCAAGCACCGCGGTCGGGCCGGCGTCCCAAACCTCGCCAAAGGACTCGCTGCTGAAGCGTCCCTCCGCCAGGAGGCGTACCTTGGCGCGGACCTCGAGCGGCGTGAACCGGCGCGGATCCAGCGTGCCACCCAACGGCGTGTCGAGCGTTGCGCCGATTCCGGCGGCAAGCGCGCGGCGCACCGCGGGCGCGTCGACGATCGGCACCAGCGTCCGGCCCGTATAACCGGCCTCCAGCAGCGCACGCGCCACGGCGTTGCTGTCGCCGGAGGCGCCCGAACTGGTGGCGTCCGCCGCATCCACGATCGCTACTGTGCCGGAGTGGGGCAGCAAAACCAGCGAGGCCATCTGCTCGAGGCTTGCGAGCGGCACCCGCATTTTGGTGTGGTTCGCCCAGAAACTCTCCGCGATTTGAAGGGCCTCCCGCCGTGCCAGTTCAGGGTCGTTGTCGGTGACGGCAAAGCTGTAGCTCTGGAGCGCCGGCACGTCGGTGAAGGGGTTGCCGATGAACATCCCCGCCGACAATCCGCGCCCGCCGTTCTCGGCTTTCTGCGCGAGGCGGATGCTTTCGCCAAAGAGGCCCGTTGCGGTGATGAGTTCGTCACCGCGCACAAGGGCGGGGATGGCCACCTTGGCGGTGACCGGGTGCACCTCTCCGGCGACAATACGCAGCAGCAGCCGGGCCGCCCTTTCACCCGTTTGAAAGAAATCCACGTGCGGGTAGGTGTGGTAGGCGACGATCGCGTCGCTGTGCAACAGCATTCGGTCCGTCAGGATCCCGTGCAGGTCCAGCGACACCACGATGGGCACCTCCTCGCCAAGGATCTTGCGCGTTTCCGCGAGTAGCCAGCCTTCCGGGTCGAACTCCTCCGGGGTGGCCATCGCTCCGTGCATGCAAAAATAAACGCCGTCCACCGGGGGCGCGGCGCGGACCGCATCCAGAAATTCCGTGGCGATCCGTTCCCAGGCAGTTGTTTCCAGCGGACCGCCGGAGGTGATGAAAAAGGCGCTGTAGGCCGGAACCGGTGTGACCCCGGGGGTGTTGTCGAACACGCTGAGGGCTCCGCCGATCTCGTTGCGGATGCCCCGGTGGTAGTCGAACAGTTCCCCTCCCTTGCGGATCCCAAAATCCGCGTACCCACTGGGCTGCGGATTGAAGGTGGAGACCTCCTGTTTGCATTCGGCGATCAAGATTGTTGGCATAAAATGGGGTGCCTCGCTTTTTTACCAAGAGTTTTATCCGCAGATTTCGCAGATGTCTCAGATGGGAGGAGACTGGCTGGAATATCTGTGAATTTCTGCGTCATTTGTAGATAACTATATCTCATGGAACGCCTTTAAGTTGCGGGTTAGGGTTCTACGGTGGAGGCGTTGCGCCAGTTTTCGTCGAAGTAGCCGGCGCGCAGGACTTCCTCGGGAAAGGGAAACGCGGGTGGCTGCCAGTTCCGGGCTTCGGGCGAAACCTTCACCACCGCCCAGTCCCCGAGGCGTGGGAAGATCAGATAGTTGAAGGCCGCGAATTCCTTTTCGTGGAAGGTGTGGCCGCTGTTGAGCACTAGGTAGCGGTCCGGCGCCAGTGGACTGGCACAGATGAGTACCGGCGCGTTTTGCGCGGCCGGGGCGGGTGCACCGCCGAGTTGTAGCTCCGAGGGGGTCCAGCGCAGGGGCAGCGAGGGGAGCGCCTTGGCGATCCAGAGGTTGCTGCCGGGGTCGCCGAAAAGGATGAGATGTTTCTCCTTCAGGTCTGCCTCGGTGACGGCTGTGTCGTCCTTCACCGGCAGCGTCCCCCGCATGTAACGCGCCCACTCGTACTCGAAACGCCTCAGTCCCGCCTCGGCCCAGTGCTGCACCTCCGGATTCCACGGTTTTCCCGTGCCGCGCACGCACAGAAAGGGAGAGGCAAAGGCGTCGTCAATCGGGCCTTGGAGGCCCGGGCTTTTGGCGGTGTAGGACGGAGGCGGGAGGGCTGCCCCGCTTCCGTCGCACTGCCAGCGGCCTTCGTTGTGCGAGAAGACAAGCGTGTCGGTGGCGGCGTGCGCGGGGAGCGGCACCTCCTGTCCGAGAATTCGCATCCTTCCCAAGGGCCGGCTCACCGCAAAGCTGCGGATGTTGGTTGCGAGGCTGACTTCGAGTGCGTCGGCTCCGTTGACCCGCCCCGAAAACTCGGCGCGGGAATAGTGCCTCTCCAAGGACAGCAACCGGACCCAGTGGCAGCGGCTGTACTTGAGCGTCCAGCTCACAAACCGGAGCGTGTCCGGCGAGTGGTTGAGTCCCTTGGCCGCGTATTCCCCGATCCGCTGCATCTGTTCGCGGTGTGTGGCTGGATCCTGCACATGGCCGGTGCCTTGTGCGATGAGGTTGACCATTTGCAGGCCCTCTTTGGCGAAGGCCTCGCCCATGTGGACATGCGACTGGAAAAACGTGTCCTTGTCTCCGATTGCACCGATCGCGGGCACGACGCCGGCGTTGGCGGCGTAGTCCACCGAGTCGAGCATGTGCAGCCCCAGCTCCTGGTGGGCTGGCAGGGGACCGACCTTGATGAAGCCGGGAATGGGCGTCTCCGAAAAACGGTGGGTGTCGACGTAGCCGCAGTACGGGCCGAGCGCGACAAACCGGTCGGGATGCTTGAGCCCGAGATGCCAGGTGCCCGAGGCGCCCATCGACATGCCGCGCAGCACGATCCGGTTGCGGTCGATGTTGTAGTTGCGGCACACGGCTTCGATGGCCTCGAAGACATCCGTCTCGCCCGCCCAACGGTAGCAGTTCTCGACGCGCCCGAGGGGGTGCAGTTCGAGGAAGGGGGCCGCGGGACCGGCCTGCGCGGGGGCGTCCCCTTCGTCGAAGCGCGAGACGAAGCGCAGCTCGCTCATGCCGTGTGGCTTTGAGCTGCCGTGGAGCACCACGTCCAGACGGACCGGTTCCGCGCCGGTGTACCCCTGGGGCACGATGATTCCGTAGGGTTGCGTGGAGCCGTCCACCGCCGAGACGAAGCCGCGCACCAACTTTCCCTTTTTAACCGTCCAGTCCGACTTGCCAGCCGCCAGGCGTGTGGCGCGCTCCTGGCCGCGGGTGAGCGCTTTCCGGATGAGCGCAAGGTCGGCAGGAGAGGGCTTGTCGTAGCGCAGCGCCCACTCGATCCCCTTGTGGAAGACCTCCGCGTCCGCCTTCAAGTCGGGAGCGACAGGGGGCAGGGCGGCGAGCTGTTCCCCCAACAGCCGCGCCTCCTCCACGAGGGCGGTGGCGTCGTCCAACGCGGGTTGTGGACCTGCCTTCGGCTCCACGCTCGACGGCGGTTGGCCGGCCCCGCGAAGGTCGCGCGCCTGAATGCAGAGGGCGAGGGCTGCGGCGCAAAGGAGGCGCAGGGGAGAGGAGCGTTTCATGGGGTGGGCGGGGGCACGTTGTTTTGGACGAAGTCCTTCCAGAATAGCTTTTTGATTCCCACAACCAGCGCCAGAGCCGCCGCGGTGTAGGCTAGAGCGCTGAGGGAGAGCAGTCTTCCGATTCCCAGACTCTGCTTGAGTTCGCCGCCAAAAAGCGTCGCAAAGCCGGACGTGATCCCTGCAAAGAAGTTTAGAAAGCCCACCGCGGAGGCCCGGGTTTCCGGGGGGACGACGTCGAAGGCGGCGGGGAAGATGTTCCCCATGAGCAGGCCGCTGAAGAGTCCGAAGCCGGCCGCTGCGAGCCGGGTGCCGAGAAGAGTTTCGCTGTTGCCCAGCGCATGCAGACAAGGGGCGCACAGCAACAGACTGGCGCACATCAACCAGAGGCGGGACGCCTTGGTGTGGGTGTAGAGAAGGTCTGCAATACGGCCGCCGCCCAGCAGTCCGATGGCGGTGGTCGCCTGCACAAAGACCGTGGCGTTGAACGCCGCCTCGGCCTGGGAGAGGGAAAACTTGTCGTGCAGAAAACTGGGCAGCCAGCCATAGAGCAGCCAGAGCCCGAACACAAACACGGGAAACACCGCGCACAAAAGCCGGAAGGTGGGCACGCGCAGCAGCACCAACGCTGCCAGCGGGGGCGCCTTTGCAGCAGCCCTCGCCGGGGGATTGTCCGGAACGGAACGCAGAAACCAGAGGTACGGCACGGCATAGAGAAGGCCGACGGCGCCAAGCACGAAGAAGGCCCCGCGCCATTGGCCGCGGTCGGCCATCCAGCCGCCAAACCAGCTGCCCGCGACCGTTCCCGCGATCTGTCCGGTGGTCAGCAGCGAGACCGCGCGGGACCGCAGCGCGGGCGGGTGCGCATTGGCTGTGAGCGCGATGGCCGTGGGCATGAACAGCGACTCGGAGATTCCCATCGCAGCGCGGAGCGCAAGCAGCACAAACGCGGAGTGCGACAGACCCGTCGCCATGGTGATGAGGCTCCAGAGTACGAGGCTGGAAATCACCAGGAGCCGCTTGGAAAAACGGTCCGCCAACTGGCCGGCAATCGGACACCCAAAGGCGTACACCCAGAGAAACATCGCTCCGGTGAGGCCCAACTGCCTGTCGGACATTCCCAGGTCCGCACGCAACGATGGGAACATCGCAAAGACGGCCTGTCTGTCGCAGTAGTTGAGCACGTAGGCGCCCCACATGAACGCCACCAAGACCGTGGCCTGCCGGGCAGGCAAGGGCTGGGAGTCGGCGGTGCTCATGCCCGGAGGACCTGCTCGGCCGTCACCCGCTTTGCAATGACCGCCACGCAGTCTCCCTGTTGGGTCAGGCACGGCGCGCGCATGGTGATGAGGTGGCCCGCGCTTTGCGCGACGACCGACTCCGGCGCACGGTCGGGCCGCTCCAGATGATGGATGACCCCCACAACCTGCCCCCGTTTCACCTTTGCGCCCAGGTCCACCCTGATCTCAAATACGCCCGATTCGGGCGCCAGCAGGTAGTCCTCCCGGTTGAGCGCCTGCGTCAGGATGGTCGGCGGCTTGCCCTCGGCGGTCCGCGTTTTTTGCCTGCCTTTGAGCGCCCCGACGTGGATGAGCACGTTTTGGAGTCCGCTGCGCGCAATCCGGTGGACCGAAGCGGGAATCGCCTCGCCGCCGCCGAGTTCCGTCGTCACCACCAGCTTGCCCTGGTTTTCCGCCTCCACGGGCAGGAGGCCTGTGCCCGCGATGTCCGCGTACAGGAATGCGAAGTCCGTGCCCCACGCCAGCATCGCCCCGAACATGCGCGCGCGCTGCTCGCGGTCCGCGACGAGGTGCATGTGCGCACAGGGAACGAACTCCATGCTGCGTCCGCCCGAGTGGATGTCGATGACCACGTCGCTCATGGGGAAAAGACGGGTGCGCAGGAAGTGCGCGATCTGGCTGGTGACGGGCCCCTCGGGCTCACCCGGAAAGGCGCGGTTGAGATTCATGCCGTCCAGTGGCGAGAGCCGGGTGGCGGCGCGCGCGGCGGGAAAGTTCAGCGAGGGGATGAGGATCACGCGGCCGGTGACCTGCTCCGGGGTGAGCTCGCGGGCGAGGTTCATCGCGGCGATCTGGCCCTGGTATTCGTCGCCGTGGTTGCCGCCGAGAATGAGAACCGTCGGGCCCTTTCCCCCGGCGATGACGGTCAGCGGGATCATCACGTTGGCCCAGCCGCCCAGGTTGTGGGAATAGGGGACCTGCAGGAAGCCCTGCTGTTTGCCGGGTTTTTCGAAGTCGAGGGAGGTCAGGACCATGGGGGTGGCGGGTGGCGGTTTTTCTGGTTCAGGCGAGGATGTCCCGGAGGATTTCGCCCGAGACGTCGGTGAGGCGGAAGTCCCGCCCCGAGTAGCGGTGGGTGAGCCGTTCGTGGTCGAGTCCCATGAGGTGCAGGATGGTGGCGTGGAGATCGTGCACGCTGGTGGGCTTGTCCTGGGCCGCAAAGCCAAACTCGTCGGTGCTGCCGTAGACGGTGCCGCCCTTGATCCCGCCGCCGGCCATCCAGACGGTGAACCCGTAGTGGTTGTGGTCGCGGCCCAGCTTGGAGGTGGTGCCCGACATTTCAACGGTGGGGGTGCGGCCGAATTCGCCGCCCCAGAGCACCAGCGTGTCCTCGAGCATGCCCCGTTGCTTGAGGTCGCCCAGCAGCGCGGCGATGGGCCGGTCAATCTCGGCGGAGAGCTTCCGGTGCGCGGCCTCGATCTTGTCGTGGTTGTCCCAGGGCTGGCCGGCCCCGTGCCAGAGTTGGACGAAGCGGACTCCCCGTTCCAGCAGGCGCCGGCCTATGAGCGTCTGGCGGCCGTGGACCGTGTCGCCATAGCGCTCGCGCGCCGACTCGGGTTCGCGGGTGACGTCAAAGGCGTCGGCCGCCTCGGTCTGCATGCGGAAGGCCAGTTCAAACGATTGGATGCGCGCCTCCAGCCTCGGATCGGTCCGCTCGTGCAAATGCGCTTGATTGAGTGTGCGCAGCAGATCCAGTTGGCGCCGTTGCGAGGCCTCGGAGCCGCCCGTGTTGCGGATGTTTTCCAGCAACTTTTCGACCGTGGTGTTTTTGGAGTCGATGTAGGTGCCTTGCATCGCGCCGGGCAGAAAGGCGGACTGCCAGTTTTCGGCCCCCTTGATGGGGTGGCCTCCGGGGCACATCGCGACGAAGCCGGGTAGGTTGGCGTTTTCGGAACCAAGGCCGTACATCAGCCAAGCGCCGAGGCTGGGGCGGGTCTGGATCGAGTCGCCGCAGTTCATGAGCATCAGCGAGGGCTCGTGGTTTGGCACCTGCGCGACCATGGAACGGACGACAGCGATGTCGTCGATGTACTCGGCTGTTTGAGCGAACAGTTCGCTCACCTCAATGCCCGAGTTGCCGTACCGTTTGAAGGCAAACGGCGAGGGAAAGGCGGCGCCGGTTTTCCGCTCGGTGATGAAGGAGCGGGGCAGGGGCTGTCCGGCGTACTGCTGCAGTGCGGGCTTGGGGTCGAAGGTGTCGACGTGCGAGGGACCGCCGTTGAGGAAAAAATGGATCATCCGCTTCGCCTTGGGTGCGAAATGGCGGGCCTGCGCAAGCAGGGCTTCGGCGGGCGTGGGGGCGAGGAGGTCGGCGAGGCCAAGGGCGGCTAGGCCGGTGCCCGAGCGGGTGAGGAAGTCGCGCCGGCTGAGGGGAAGCTGTGGGAGGTGCATGGCGGGTTAGTCCACAAACTGGAACTCGTTGGTGAGCAGCAACGCCTGGGTGAGCTGCGGCCACGCATCCGGCTCCGATTTGGGCTGGGCGGGCAGACGGGGCGGGACGAGTTGGAGCGCGGCCTCCTCCTCGGCGGGGGTCGGGGGCCTTTGGAAAAGGGCGGAATAAACGAGGGCGAGGCGTTTTGCCGGATCGTTGCCGGCCTGCTCCGCGATGCGCACAAGCGCACGGGAGCGCGCGGCGACAAAGGGGTGGTTGAGGGAAAAGAGTGCCTGTTGCGGCGCGACCGTGTCGGTGCGCTGCGCAATGGACAGGTCGGGGTTGGCAAAGTCAAAGACGCGGAGCACGTCGGGTAGGCGTTCCCGGTCGATGTAGGTGTAGAGGGTGCGGCGGGTGTTGGCCCCGGCAAACAGTTCCGCCGGCTTGCTTCCGGGCCGGCGGTCCAGTTCGCCGGTGGCGCTCAACCATGCGTCGCGCAACTCCTCAAAACTGAGCCGGCGCGGGCTCATGCGCCAGAGCAGCTTGTTGTCAGGGTCGAGTTCGAGGGCCCTGCCGCAATTCGGGTCGGCGGGGTCGGTGCGCGAGGTTTGTTGGTAGGTGGCCGAGAGCAGGATTTCGCGGTGCAGTTGTTTGAGGCTCCAGCCGTTTTGGACGAAGCGGAATGCCAGCCAGTCGAGCAGTGCGGGGTGGCTGGGGAGTTCCGCGCGCGTGCCGAAGTCGCTGGGCGTGGAGACCAGTCCCCGTCCGAAGTGATGCATCCAGACACGGTTGACGAGAACCCTTGCGGTGAGGGGGTTCTCCGCCGAGGCGATGGCGCGTGCCAGTTCCAGCCGCCCGCTGCCCTGTTGAAAGGGCGGCGACTGGGCGGGGGAGAGCACCTGCAGGAACTGGCGGGGCACCGTCTCTCCCTTTTGCAGCGGGTTGCCCCGTTTGAACACGCGCGGGGTGGCGGGTGTTGCACGGTCGACGAGGATCGTCGCGTGGGGCGGGGCGTCGGGCGTTTGGATGAGGAGGCGGTCCACCTCGCCCTGCAGCTTCCAGAGCTCTGTAACCACCCCGTTCGGAAAAAAGTTTTCGATGTTCGAGATGTGTTCGGCCGGGACAAAGCAGGGGCTTTCCCCGCCGTACAGTACGACGCGCAGCTGTTCTGACGCCGGGTCCGGCAGGCCCTCCACCGCCGGGTTTTGTTTGAGTAGATCCTTCCACTCCTTTTGGACCGCGGCAAAGACGGCGCCGTAGCGCTGGGCGACTTCCTGAAGGGTGGCAGGCGCGGATTGGAAGGCGGCGGCCACGGCTGGATGCAGGGCGCCCGGGGGGAGTTGTTGGAGGCGCGCGGTGACTGCGGCAGCGGTGCTGGCAAAGTCCTGCGGCTGGATTACGGAGAAGGCCCGCCATGCCTCGAAAACGGGGTCTTTGCGTTGCCCTGCGGCGAGGAGGAAGGCTTGCCAGCGGCGGACGAAGGAGGGGTTGATGTCCGCGGGGGCGAGCAGAATGCCAAAGGTTTCCTCGGGATACTTTTCCAGCTCCAGCTGCGCGAGCAGATGCGCTGCGACGCCGGAGCGGACGCGCTCGGACTGTTCCTCACGGCGCTGGGCGCTGGTGGTCTCAAGCTTGTGAAGCCGGTCGGTGAGTTCGTTGACGAAGGCTGGCGGCAGTTTTGAGCCGAGGCCGCAGGGGACGAGTTGTTCGGCGCTGCTTTGGAAGACGCCGTACAGGGCGTAGTAGTCGCGGGTGGGGATGGCATCGAACTTGTGGTCGTGGCAGCGGGCGCAGGCGACGGTGAGTCCCTGGGTGCCGCGCATAAGCACATCGATCCGGTCGTCGATGATGTCGTGGGTGACGCCCAGAAAACGGCGGCCAAGCGTGAGGAACCCGAGGGCGGCGAGGTCCGGGGAATGGGGCGGGGCGAGCTGGTCCCCGGCGATTTGGAGTTTCAAAAACTCGTTGTAAGGCAGGTCGGCGTTGAGGGCGTTGACGACCCAGTCCCGGTAGGGCCAAGCGTGGACGAAGCGCTTTTCTTCCCGCGCGTAGACGTACCCCTTGGTGTCGGAGTAGCGCGCGACATCCAGCCAGTGGCGCGCCCAGCGTTCCCCGTAGTGGGGCGAAGCCAGCAGGCGTTCGACCACCTTGGCAAAGGCATCCGGGGAGGCATCCGCGAGAAAGGCGTCCACCTCGCTCTGCGCGGGCGGGAGGCCGAGGAGGTCAAAGCTGGCGCGGCGCAAAAGGGTGCGGCGGTCCGCGGCGGCGCTGGGTTTGAGGCCGGCCTGCCGTAGGCGGTCCCATACGAAGCGGTCCAAGTCGGAGCGACTCCAGCCGTCGCCCTGCAACCGTGGTGGCACGGGCAGCCGGACGGGTTGATACGCCCAGTGGTTCTTTCCCTCGGCGATCCCGGGCGCCTTGAGTGCGGCTTTCGCCGGCGGGGCGGTGCGCGGATCCGGGGCGCCCATGCTGACCCAGAGTTCCAGCGCGGCCACCTCTGCGGGCGGGAGCGGGTGTTTCGGAGGCATTTGTAGCTCCTCGTCCTTCCTGCGGACGGCCTTGATGAGCCTGCTGGCTTCCGGGTCGCTGGGTACCAGTGCAGTGCCGTTTTCGCCGCCCTTTTGCCAGCCGTCCTTGGAGTCGAGGCGGAGGCCGCCCTTCTGCTTTTTTTCGCCGTGGCATTCGAGACACCGCTCGGCCAGCAGGGGCCGGATCTTGCTCTCGAAAAACGCCTCGCCCTGTGGCGGCTCGGCACGCAGCGAAGCGGGGGGCCATGGACCGGCAAACACGAAGGCGCAATTCAGCACCAACAGCCGGCGGAAACGGTTTGGGCGCATGGAGAGGGACGGAGGGAAGGGGGCGTCGGCCGGGCGCTCTTGTGGAAAATGGCTCAGGCGAGAATCTCCCTGACCACATTTCCCTCCACATCGGT
>CANJYI010000003.1 GCA_947478975.1 Chthoniobacteraceae bacterium | reverse complement strand
TTTGCGCATGCGATCAGGCCCCCCTTGAGAATCAGCTCGGGTTTGACCCCGAAAAAGGCGGGCTTCCAAACCACCAGGTCCGCGAGCTTGCCGATTTCAACAGAACCCACTTCGTGGGCGATCCCGTGGGTGAGTGCGGGATTGATCGTGTATTTGGCGATGTAGCGGAGTGCGCGAAAGTTGTCGGCGGCGGCGTGGGCTGCCACCGGGGAGGGGAGCTTGCCGAATTGGGAGCGCATCTTGTGGGCGGTTTGCCAAGTGCGGGTGACCACCTCGCCCACGCGACCCATCGCCTGCGAGTCGCTCGACATCATCGAGAACGCACCCAGATCGTGCAGCAAATCCTCCGCCGCGATGGTTTCCGGCCGGATTCTGGATTCCGCAAAGGCAACGTCCTCGGGAATCCTTGAGTCCAGGTGGTGACACACCATGAGCATGTCAAGGTGCTCGTCGATGGTGTTGACGGTGAAGGGCCGCGTCGGGTTGGTGGAGGAGGGGAGCACGTTTGCCTCGCCGCACACCCGGATGATGTCTGGCGCGTGCCCGCCGCCGGCCCCCTCGGAATGGTAGGTGTGGATGGTGCGGCCCTTGAAGGCGCGCAGTGTGTCTTCCAGATAGCCGGATTCATTGAGGGTGTCGGTGTGGATGGCCACCTGGACGTCCAGTTCGTCTGCGACACCGAGGCAGCAATCAATCGCCGCGGGTGTGGTGCCCCAGTCCTCATGGAGCTTCAGTCCGATCGCACCGGAGAGGACTTGTTCGCGCAAAGGTTCCGGGGTGGAGCAGTTCCCTTTTCCCAGAAAGCCCAGATTCATCGGGTAGGCCTCGGCGGCTTCCAGCATGCGGAACAGGTTCCAGCGACCCGGAGTGCAGGTGGTGGCGTTGGTGCCGGTGGCCGGGCCCGTGCCGCCGCCGATCATGGTCGTCACCCCGCTGGCCAGCGCGTGGTCGATCTGCTGGGGACAGATGAAGTGAATGTGGGTGTCGATGCCGCCCGCGGTCACGATGCTGCCTTCGGCCGCGATGACTTCCGTTGCGGCGCCGATGGTCATTGTGTGGCGCTTTCCCGTGAGCGGATCCGCAAAGGCCGAGCCCAGACCGTTTTGGATCCCCGGATTTCCAGCGTGCCCGATCCCTACGATGCGGCCGTTTTTGATGCCGATGTCCGCCTTGAGTACTCCGAGGACGGCGTCGATGATCAGGGCATTGGTCAGCACCAAATCCAGGCAGTCGGCATCCAGCGCGAGGGAGCACTGGCCCATGCCGTCGCGGATGACCTTGCCTCCTCCGAACTTCACCTCGTTGCCGTAGCCTCCCCCTTCGGCGATAAGGTCACGCTCCACTTCCACAAACAGATCGGTGTCGGCGAGGCGCACCTGGTCTCCTGTGGTGGGACCGAACATGTCGGCGTATTGGCGGCGGGTGAGGCGGAGAGACATGGCAGTTTTGAGGCGCGGACGGGAAACGGGTGCGGGTCAGGGCTGGGCGTCGAGCGGTCCGTTGATCAGGCCGTTGAGGCCGAAGACTTCGCGGGAACCGGCGAGAGCGACGAGGTCGACTTCTCGCGTGTCCCCGGGCTCGAAACGGATGGCGGTGCCGGCGGGGATGTTGAGCCGGAAGCCGCGGGCGCTGGCGCGTTCAAAGTGCAGCGAGGAATTCACCTCGGCGAAGTGGAAGTGGCTGCCGACCTGAATGGGACGGTCGCCCGTGTTCGAGACCCGCAGGACGCGTGTTTCGAGGCCCACATTGGACTCCAGCAGTTCCGGAGACTGCGCGAGGCGGTATTCTCCTGGGATCATCGGATGGGATGGTGGACGGTTACCAGCTTTGTGCCGTCGGGAAAGGTCGCCTCGGCCTGGACCTCGTGGATCATGTCGGCAACGCCGTTCATCACGTCCGAGCGGGCGAGGATGGTGGTGCCGTGGCTCATCAACTCCGCAACGGAACGCCCGTCGCGTGCGCCCTCGAAGATCTCGTAGGTGAGAATCGCGACGGCCTCGGGATAGTTGAGTTTCAGGCCGCGCGCCTGCCTCCGTCGGGCAAGGTCGGCGGCTACCACCACCAGGAGTTTTTCTTGTTCGCGGGGTGAGAGGTGCACGGTGGCGGAGGAGGGTGCGCCTAGCGGCCCTTGTACAGGCGGGAGGCGAGGAAGAGTGACCCGACGAGAAGTCCGGCGGCGATGAAGACCGGATTGATGGAGTTCAAGGCGCCGGGGACGCCGACGTGCAGGTGCAGTGCCGAAGCCTCGTGACCGGGATGCGCGAAGGCGAGCGAGGGAGTGAGGGCGAGGACGCTGAGAATGAGGTTTTTGAGTTTCATAGGCGAAAGAGAGTGCGAAGGAGCGGCCCTCGGAGCAAGCGGGATGGTGTTTGGACTGCGAGGATTCTTTGGTTAGACCACCAGATATTGCTGGATGACGGCTTCTGTGAGCCCGCCGATCTGGCCCGCGGCGACCACCGCGCCCCGATCCATGATGGCGAAGTTGTCGGCCAGCTCCCTGGCAAAATCCAGGTACTGCTCGACCAACAGGATGCTCATGGCCCCTTCGGCGCGCAGCAGGCGGATGGTGTCCCCGATCTGGTCGATCACGTTGGGCTGAATGCCTTCTGTGGGTTCGTCTAGGATCAGGATCTTGGGCTCCGTCAAAAGAGCCCTGGCGATGGCGAGCTGCTGCTGTTGGCCGCCGGAAAGGACCCCCCCCTTGCGCGGCAGAAACTCCTTGAGGATGGGGAAGAGTTGGAAAATGCGGTCCAATTGGCTGTCAGCGCGCTTGCCGCGCGCGACGCAGCCTATCTGGAGGTTTTCCTCCACGGTGAAATGCGGGAAGATTTCCCTGCCCTGTGGAACGTAGCCGATCCCGGCCCGGGCGCGCTCCTCGGGGGCCATGCCCGCTAGTTCCTGGCCATCGAGCCGGATGGAGCCGGCGGTGGCAGAAAGGAGTCCCACCACCGTCTTCAAAGTCGTGGTCTTGCCCACGCCGTTCCGGCCCATGAGGCAGGTGACACTCTTCGGTGGGACGTGAAAATCGACTCCGCGAAGAATCTGGGAGCCCCCGATGGAAACCTCGATTTTGGAAAGGTGCAGCATGGTTAGCGGGCGTGTTTGCGGCCGAGGTACACCTCGATGACGCGTTCGTCTGATTGCACAACGTCAGCGGCACCCTCGCAAAGGACGGAGCCCTGGTGCAGGACGCTGACTTTTCTGCCCTGCGAGATCTGCCGCACGAACACCATGTCGTGCTCGATGACGAGGATGGTGTGCTTGCCGACGAGGCTCAGCAGCAGTTCGCCGGTGCGGGCGGTTTCTTCGTCGGTCATTCCGGCGGCGGGCTCGTCGATGAGCAGCAGCTTTGCCTCCTGTGCGAGGAGCATTCCGATTTCGAGCCACTGCTTCTGGCCGTGGGCGAGGGTTCCGGCCTTCCGCTGGGCGTGCGGGGCGAGGTTGATGGTCTCGAGGATCTCCTGGATCCGGTCCTTCTGGGCCGGGTTGAGCTTGAAGAACAGGGACGCGAACACGCCGCGGCTGCCTTCCAGGCTGAGGACGAGGTTCTCGAAAACCGTGTGGTCGCTGTAGACGGTAGGCGTCTGGAACTTGCGGCCGATTCCGAGCCGGTAGATGGCGTGTTCGGTGAGGGCGCCCAGATCGTGGACGCCTTCAAACTCGATGCGGCCTGTGTCGGGCTTGGTGCGGCCGGTGATGAGGTCGAGAAAGGTCGTCTTTCCCGCGCCGTTGGGGCCGATGACCGTGCGCAGTTCGCCCTTTTCGACGTAAAAGTTGAGGTCGTTGATGGCTTTGAAGCCGTCGAAGGACTTGTTGACGCCTTCTGCCGAGAGAAGAAAGGTTTTCTGGGTCATGACACGGAGGCCTTGGAGATGGGGGCGGGACCCTCGGTGGAGGGCTCCTCTGCCTTGGGCCTGCGCCCTAGAAGCCTGCGCAGCTGGGAGGGAATGCTCACGAGCCCCCCGGGCAGGAAGAGCACGATCAGCAGGAAGGTGCCGCCCAGCAGAATCAGCCACAGATCGGGAATGGCGCGGGTGGCCCAGCTCTTGAGCGCGTTGACTACGATGGCGCCAAGGATCGGGCCGGCGAGGGTTCCGCGGCCGCCGACTGCGACCCAGACGACCGCCTCGAGCGACTTGTCCGGGGTCATCTCGCTCGGGTTGATGATGCCCACCTGGGTGACGTAAAGGGCCCCGCCCACGGCTGCGATCATGGCGGAGACCACGAAGACAAAGAGTTTGTAGTTGGCCGCCGCGTAGCCGGAGAAGAGCACGCGGGTTTCGCTGTCGCGGATGGCACGCTGGATGAGGCCGAACTTCGTGCGGGTGAGCCAGCGGCAGCCGAAGTAGATGCAGAGCAGGGCCACGCCCGTCACGATGTAGAGCGTGCGCTGGGTGCCGGCGGAACGGACGTCGGCTCCGAGCAGCGTCTTAAAATCGGTGAAGCCGTTGTTGCCGCCCATGAGCATGTCGTTGCGGAAAAACATGAGCGAGGCGCCGTAGGTGAGCGCCTGGGTGAGGATGGAGAAGTAGACGCCCTTGATCCGCGAGCGGAAGGCCAGAAAGCCGAAGACCTTCCCGATCACCGCGGGCACGGCGAGCACCATAAGCGCTGCAAAGGCAAAGCTCGAAAACGGCCGCCAGAACGCGGGCAGAAAGGTGTGCCCGAGGAACACCAGAAAATCGGGCAGGTCGCTTTTGTACTGCCCCAGCTTGCCGATCATGAGCATGAGGTGCATTCCCAGCATGTAACCTCCGAGCGCGAAAAAGAGCGACTGGCCGAGGCTGAGCAGCCCGGTGAAGCCCCAGAGCAAATCCACCGAAATCGCGAGGATTCCGTACGCCAGGTACTTTCCCCACACGTTGATGGTGAAGTTGCTCACATGCAGGAGCGAGTTTTCGGGCGCCCAGGCGTTGAGCGCCGGCATCAGAAAGAGGAACAGGAAGGCGAGCGCACCGGCCGCCAGAAGTTCACGTTTGGGGTGCGGGTTCATCAGTTATCAAGGCTCCGGCTGCGGGTGACAAAGAGGCCGGCGGGCCGCCATTGGAGAAAGAGAATGATCGCGGCAAGGACCAGGATTTTGCCAAGCACCGGGTTCCCAAGAACCTGTTGGAGCACCTGGTCGGTCATGCCGATGCCGACCGCGCTGAAGATCGTCCCGAACAGGCTGCCCACGCCCCCTACCACGACGGTCATGAAGGCGTCGACGATGTAGCTTTGGCCGAGGCTCGGACCCACGTTGCCGATCTGGCTGAGGAACGCGCCCGCCAAACCCGCCAAGCCACTCCCAAGGCCGAAGGTGAACATGTTCACGCGTGTCGTGCGCACCCCCATGCAGGAGGCCATCGCCCGGTTCTGCATCACGGCCCGGATCAGGAGTCCAAGGGGCGTGCGCGAAAGCAGCAGAAAGACCCCCTGCACGATGGCCACCGCGAAGCTGATGACAAAAAGCCGGTTCCAGCCGAAGTCCACGTCGCTGATCGTCCAGCTTCCGCTCAGCCACGAGGGCGAAGAGACCTGCACGTTGTTGGCTCCAAAGGTCAGCCGGAAGAGCTGCTGCAACACCAGCGACACCCCCCAGGTGGCCAGCAGGGACTCGAGCGGCCGGCGGTACAAAAACCGGATGACGGTCCGCTCCAGCAGAATTCCCGCGAGCGCGGCGGTCAGAAAGGAGAGGGGAATGGCCAGGAGAAAGTAGCAATCGTAGAGCCAGCCGGTGGTCCGCATCCCAGGCAGGCTCATCGCGAGCCCAAACGGGGATACCTGCAAGCCGGGGCCGAACACGCACTGTACCACGTAGGTCGTGTAGGCTCCGACGGCGATCATCTCGCCGTGCGCCATGTTGATGATGCCCATGAGCCCGAATGTCACTGCGAGCCCGAGGGCCGCCACCAGCAGGACCGAGCCCAGTGAAAGCCCGCGGAATAGCGTCCCAAAAGTATTGGCGGCCTGGATGTGCAGCGTGATTTTGGTGAGAGCGCCGAGGGCCGCCCTCTGCACTGCGCCATCCGATTCCTTTGCCAGCGCCTGCAGGACGTCCTGGGCGCGGATGGAGCCTAGTTCCCCGAGCATGCGGCAGCCGAGCACGCGCGTGTCGGGTGACTCGTCCTTGAGTTGCGTGAGCGCCACGGCCTCCTTGAGCGCTCTGAGGACCTTCGGATCGGTTTCCTTTTCCGCGCGCTTGAGCAGCAGCGGCAGTCGCGCAGGATTCTGCTCCATCCCGAGGGTTTCCACCGACTGCAGGCGTACATTGGCCTCGGAAGAAGCCAGTCCGGCGAGATCCAGAATGGCCTTCATCGTTTCGCGCAGGGTCGAATCCGTCTCCGCAGCGGTCAGGTCGGAGGCCAGGAGGCGGAGAGGTTTTCCGTCCGCGGCCAAAAGAGGTTTGCCCGTCTCCAGCAGGGTTGCAGCCTGCTTGTCCTCGGCGTCCTTTTGTTCTGCCAGAACAACGGCGACCTTGGTCTGGTCGGGGCGTTCCCACAAAAAGATCCCGCCTTCTTTCCAAAGGTTGAGAAACTTGGCCACGTCCGGGTCGGGCTCCATGGTCTCCAACAGCGCGACCTGCTCGTCTGTTTTGTCCTCAAGAAGGACTGCTTTTGCGATGGTTTGGAGCGCGGGAGCCGCGAGCGACGGCCGCTGTGTCAGCAGGTGGAACAGGCAGACGAGCAGCGGCAGAAGAAGGCGGGGCGCTTTGAACAGGGGCATGAGCGGGGCGGATGAGGAAGAGGGATGGGCGGAGGACGCCACCCCTTAAGCACGGGCTATGCCACCCGCAAAAAAGCTCCAAGCCAGCGGTGTGGCTTGGAGCTTAAATCGCTTTTGTCAAGCGACTTGCTTTTGTGTGTTGAGATGCCGGGTGTCGGCGCGGCCGCAAACCAGCGGCCTTGTCTAAAACAAACCAATCCTCCGTTTCTGGCTCATTTTAGACAGGCTGCTCAATTTTCCTCGCCCGGTTAGCGCACCACTGGCTTGAGCCGGATCCGGCGGTATTCCATCTGGCCGCGGTCGCCTTCCAGGCCGATCGGACCGGTGGGCGGAACCTTCATGTCTTCGGTGAGCAGTTCTCCGTTGCACTCAGCGCGGGCGACGCCGTCGCGGACCGTGACGACCAGCTCGTTCCAATCCTGCGCCTTGTAATTTTTAAGGTCCTTGTACGGCCCGGCCAGCGGATAGTCCCGGCACTGGAGTTGCGGTTGGCGGATAAAGACGCCGCTGTCGGCGTTCGGAGTGGCGCGGAACTCGAGCTTGAGGACGAAGTCCGTGTCAAACTCGCGCACGGTGGAAAGTTGCTGGATTCTGCGGCCTTCCGCTGGGGTGGTAACCACCAGGCGTCCGTTGATTGCGCGGTAGCGGCCGTCATTGCTCGCGGTCTGCCCGTCGAAAGTGATGGCTTCTTTGATTTCTACCACCACCGGGGCGTCCGGCTTCGGGTTTGGATTGGCGGGCTGTTTGCGGGGAGGCGTGGGGCGGAAGCCCCAACCGGTCAGATCGCGTCCGTTGAAGAGGCTGATGAAGCCCGCCTCGGGCAAAAAGGCGTCAGCGTTGTTATCCAGGAAGCCTAGTGTGGCGAAGACGGGGCGGATCCCGGCGGCCCATCGTGCGTAGCCTTCGGCGTTGAGATGGAGCAGATCAGGGAACCAGGTGCCGGTGGCGTTGCCCTCTGCGTTTGCAAAGAGGGTCCAGGTGTCCACAACGGTCACTTGGGAGTCGCCCCGGACGATGTTTTCGTAAAGTGCGTTGACCGCCTTGATGGTCTCGACTGGGCGCTTTTTGTCGGCGCTGCTTGGGAAGACGCGGCACAGGACCACGGGCACCTTGGGATTGTGGGCCTTGATGGCGGCAAAGATTTTTTCAAAGTTGCGACCGATGGCGTCAACGGGAACGCCGACTTCGATATCGTTGGTGCCGAGCAGGAGCACGATGGCCTTTGGGTTGAGCGAAAGGACGTCCTCCTGCAACCGGATGAGCATGCCGCGGGTGGTGTCGCCGCCGATGCCCCGATTGGCGAGGTTCATGTTGGGGAAATGGCCCTTAAAGTCGGGGCCCCAGCCCTGAGTGATGGAGTCACCGAGGAAAACCACCGCGCCCTGGTCATGCTGGATCCGCTCAGCCCATTCCTTGCGGGCGTCATGCCAGCGTTTGACGTACCCTTCGTAGCGGCGGAGGGCGCCTTCTCCCGGCAGGGCGCTTTCATCAGCGGGCAGGGTCCATTTGTCTGTCTGGGGGGACTGTGCACGGAGGAGCGGCGCGCCACCAAGGGCGAGCGCTGCCAGCAGCAGGGTGGGGGCGAGGATACGGAAAAAAACCATGGGAATTTGGGAGTAGGGATTGGGGTGGTTTAGGGGGAATCCGCCCGAAGTTGGGAGGGTTCCCTAAATACACAACCCCTGCGGCGGCGGCTTGCAAGTAAGACTTCCAGGCTTGGCGCGTCGCCGGTGCGCTCAAGAGCCTCTCGAATTCCCGGAGGAACCAGGCCTTGGCCGGCTGGGGGGCCCTATTGAAATCGAGCGGCTGTTTTGCGGAAGAGGACGCGCAGAAGGCCATTGAGTGCCCAAAGAGCGGGCGGAGCGCACAGCACCCAGCCCAGGCTGGAGAGGGCGATCGCCTTGCCGAATTTCTCAAAAAAGCCCCACGGAGACGCTGAAAATTCTGCGGCATATGAGGCTGGCGATAGGACGAGTCTGTCCGCGCCCAAGAGCGTTTCACCAATGCGGAGAAAGGGCAGGATCAACAGTAGCTGGAAAGGGTACATCAGGCAGTTGACGCCTTGCATAATCACGTGGTTGAGGCGGAAAAGGCGGCCTGCAAGGAAGCAAAGAGCCGTGGTGATTCCGAAAACCGGGACAATGGCGAGGATGGCGGCTACTGCGGCTGAGGTGGCCATTCCCTCAGGCGTCGCCCCATGTCGGAGCTCCGAAAGAAGGGGGTCCAGTGCTTTGCGCTGAATCCAGGTGCGTGGTTTCTCCATTTACAAAGGGTGATGTGTCCCTGCATTTGGTTGGGACTTGGTCTTGAGGCCATGAGCGGGCATTGGAATCTGACGTTTATGCAGCAACCCGCGGAATAGACAGAACAACCCGCGGAAAGGAGGTTTTCCGCCAAAGGCGGGCGGTTCCGTTTTTTGAGCACAGAATCCCCGCTGGCCATTGGTCTCACGAAAGATTTAACGTGTTGGGATGCGTTTTTGTTCCCCCCTAGCCTGTAGCGCGCTGTTGGTTTGCTGCTCCAGTTTTGCCGCATCCCCGGCTGAAAAGTTAAAGCCCTGGTTGGAATGTTCTCTGGACGTTGAAACGGGGATGTTGTGGAAGGTGGGTGGGGATACCGCCTTCAACTACCGCATCGTTCCGTTTTTCGTGTCGCGGCGGTCCTCGGAAGTCTTCGGGTTTCATTTTTCGGACGGCTCGGCACTCACTTTGCGGAATAAGTACACGCTGATGGCGAACTGGATGGAGACCGGCTGCGAGAACCGTTACCTCGGGGCGGCTGTGGCGCCTTCGATAGAATGGTGGAATCCGCGGGCGACCTGGTCGGTGTTTGGATCTGCCGGCGGTGGCGTGGGGGTTCTGGACTCACAGGGTGTCAGGGGCGGCGAGGGGCAGGACTTTACCTTCAACTGGTATGGGCAGCTCGGCGTCTCTGCAGAATTGACGCAGCGCTTGACGTTTCGGGGTAGCGCCCTGTTTCAGCACCTTTCCAACGGCGGCCAGACCGATCCGAACCCGGGGCTCAACGTCCTGGGCTTCACCCTAGGGGTGGGGCGCAGTTTTTAGGCGTTAGCGGGAAATCCGGACGACGCCCGTGCTGGGGGGGACAGGCGATGGAGGGCCTTCCACGCGGGGGGTAGGAGGAAAAGGGAGATGATGGCGTCCAGGCCCAAGCCGATGGCGCAGGTTTGTCCAAGGACGGCGAGGCCGAGGTGGTTGGCCCAGCCAATGGTTCCGAAGCCTGCCGCCGCGGAGGAAGCACACAGGCATATCACCAAGAAAAGTTCTTTCTGGGTGGCGGCCAGGTCGCCGCCGTTGCGCCTTAGGGAGAGTAGGATGAGAATGCTGTAATCGGTCCCCGTGCCCAGAAGCAGCAGCAGGGCGGCGAGATTGAAAATGTTCCAAGTCATGCCCATGAGCGACATCACGCCTGCCAGGCAGGCGAAGACCAGGGCGGTGCCAAGTACGAAGCAGAGCAGCGCGCGGGCGCTGCGCAGGGCGAAAGCGAGGAGCAGGAGTACGAGAACGCTTAAGGTGCAGATGATTGCAACGATTTCCCTGGGCACCACTTTTTGCAGCGCCTTCCCCAACTGGGGCCAGCCCACGATGAAGGTGCCGGGCAGGTTTAGGGATTCGATCAGCACATCCTCCTTACCGGGGTGGGGTGTGATTGCGCCGGCCGCCAAAAAACGGCCCGGAGAGCGGCTGCTGATTTTGCCGAGAATCCACTGGCTGCTTGGACTCTCTGGCCAGAGGGGAAGGGAGGGGCCGGGGCGGAGGGCCCATTTGTGCCACTGGGCCAGGACTTGCTCTGTGAGGCCAAAGGCTTGCTCGGTAAACCCGGCCTCAAGAACCGCCTCGCGCAGGTGGTCCTTTTCGTTGGCCAGCTCGCCAGCCATGGCGAGGTTCGCCTCTTGAGCGGCGGGGTTTGGCCAAAAAAGCAACGGGGTGAGGAAGGACGCCACCTGTCCCTGGGCTTTTGCCTCGGATAGAAAGCGGTCTGCTTTTTGGAGACGTTCCCAGACTTCGCGTTCGGAGCTTCCTTCCACGACCAAGTGAAGGAGGTCGCCGGTATCCATGAGTTTGGCGGAAAGCCTCTCCAAGGCGGTGTAGGCATCGCTGTGGCGCGGGCGCAGGTAGCCCGGGGCGAACTCCATTCGGGGAAATCCCTTGAGGCAAAGCGCCCCCAAAAGGAAGGTTGTCAGGGCTAGGGTAAGCGCGAAACCCGCCTTTGCAAAGGAGGGGGAACACAGGAGCCGCTCAATGGCGGAGGCCTTTGGGGGGGGCTCATTGCGCCGGTAGTGCAGAGCCAGAGGGGCGAACAGGGCTTGCATGACAGAGGCGCCGATGACCACGCCGAAGCCCACCAAGTTGCCGAGCTGCGCAAGGCCGGGAAGGCTGCTGAGATTGAGGGAGAAAAATGCGGCGGCCGTCGTTCCTGCGGTCCAGCAAATGTACTGCCAGCATTGCGCGCGAAGCTCCGACACGGTGCCGGAATGGTGGAGGGAGCGTTGGAAGATGAAGTACCCGTAGTCCACGCTCAGGCCGATCATGATGGCTGCGCAGCCGACGGCGATGACGGTGAGTTGTTTGAGAAAAAGGCCGGCTGCCCCGAGGGTGAGCGCAAAAATGAGGGCCAGCATCAATTGGAGGCCGAACAGAGGCGTGGCGCGGCGGTAACAAACGAGGAAAACAAGGGCAATCAGCACTAGGGTGACAAACGAGGAACTGGTCATGTCCCACTCCATGGCTCCCGAAATGTCTGCCACGAAGGAGGGCTCTCCGGTGAATCCCAGAGTCACTCCAGGCAGGCTGCGCCATTCCTGGACGGCCTGTTTGATGGCGCTAATCCAGGCGATGGCCGCCTTGTAGTTTTTGAGGGGTTGCGGGGCGTAGACGTAGAGCACGCGGAAAGTACCGTCTGCAGAGCTAAACTCAGAGGACTGGGAGCGGGATAAAAGGCCGCTTTCGGACAGGGAGGGGACGATGCCGAAGGGGTCGTAGCTGGCGAGGGTGACTTCCTGAGGGGAGATGGACTCCCCGATCCGTTCGAGGGTTGCAGCGAGGGTTGCGGCGCGTTGGGCGGGGGCCAGACGCGAGTGAAGGGTGGCGAAGGTTTCCTTGGAGCTGTTGAGGGAGAGGTAGGCGGCGAGCTCGCCTACGTCGGCTGGGCTGGATTCCCAAGGAGACGCGGAGACGACGAGGCGCGTGAGTTCGGGACGCGACTCGAGGTGCTTGGTGATGGCGCCGGTGATTTGGTCGGCCGCTTCCGGGGAGCCGGCCTCTACGGTGAGGATGAGCTGGTCGGACTGAGAGAAATTCTTGAGAAACAGCCCCAGCCCGCGCACCTGAGGCAGGTCTTGGGGGAGCATTTTGAGGATGTCTACGTCGAAGGATATCCGCGAAAGGCCCAGCAGCGTGAGTACAAGGCAGGCCGCTGCCACGCATGCTTGGAGGGGACGGCGGCTACTGTTTTTCGGAGTCGGAGCGATATCCATTCGGGTCGAAGGTGAACACGGAGGGGTCGATTTTTTGGTTGATTCGGACGTTGGAGAACTCGGTCTTGAGGCTGGAGCCATCCTTGCCCACCACTTCGAATGAGTACAGTTGGCCGTTTTTGGGGTCAAAACGCAGGCGCAGCACCTGCAGGTATTTTTTTGCCTGCGCATCGCGGGGGAGCACCTCCGCGTCGCAGTGCGTGGGCTGTGGCTCGACTTTGAGAACCTCGAAGCGCTTGGTGAATTCCCCCAGGTCGGCGGCCAGCGGAAACTCCGGCATTTGAAACCCCTGCGTCCCGGTTGGCGCATCAGCACCCACGGTGAGTGTTTGAAACCGTTTTTTGACCGGTTGGATCAAAAAGGAGCCTTCCCTGTTTCGCAGAAACACCGTCTTGGGCGGTGCCCCTAGTTCCCAGTGGAGATCCCCGTTGGCGGTGAACCAGAGTTTTCCCGAAGTGGTGATGGGCTTCCGCAGGGTGCGAAGGGAACGGGACTGGATGAAGTCGGCCTCCAATGTTTTGAGGCTCTTCTGGAGGGAGAGCCAGTTTTTCAAGGGGGCCAAGTCTACCGGGTCCTGTGCGAGGGCGGAGACCACCAGCAGGGGCGACAGGAGAAGGGTGGCTCGGCGCATAAAGGGTGGAAAGAAAAAGAGGGAGGCTTGCCTGGCGAATTCAGCGTGACTTGCCGGGGAGGAGCCACTCAAATCTTTTAGTTAGATAGCGAAAGACTATGGTGCCCCCGATAGCTAATCAGAAGTTAAAGACCCAACTCATGGAGTTGGTGGAGGGTCACCTTGTGGATTTTGGGCGCAATTTGAGTGCGGACGAGGATCTTTTTGCTGCCGGGCTGGAGTCTATGGGGATTATGCAGCTCATCATTCAAATCGAGGAAGGGCATGGGGTCGTTATTGGAGACGCCGATGTCACGCGCGACAATTTTGTCTCCGTCACTGCGCTCGCCGCGTTGGTGGTGCGGTTGGGCTACTCCTGCGAATGACTTCGGAGCGGGAAGCACAGTGGTTTAGCGTGCCCTTGGTGGGGTGCGATGGTTTCCTCCTCGGTTTGGAGGGGATGATGGGCCGCGCCGGACAGGGGCGGCATGTGGGCCTGAGCGTGCTTAAACTTACCGGAGCGTTTTCCACAGCAGCGCTGCGCTCCGCCGCCGCCCGGTTTTCGCGGTCCCATCCCCTGCTGCACGCGCGGGTGCGGCGAAGGCATTGGTTTGGCATTCCTGAATGGCGAGCAAAGGGGCCATTTTCGGACGAAGCGGTGGGGGTGTATGAGCGCCCTGGGGGTTTGCCGGTGGAGGAGGTTTGCCGGGAGTTGCTGCGCGCGGCTTCTCCGGAGGCCTTGCGGTTTGAAGTCGTCCCGAGGCAGGGCGGTTTTTTTGTGGTGGTCAAATGGCTTCACCTGCTTTTGGACGGGAGGGGGATTGAGCTGGCGCTGCATGAAATTGCCCGTCTCGCGGAGAACCCTCTGGAGGCGCATTGCGTGCAGGAATCCTGGGGAGCCGCGTTCGATCTGCCCAAGACCATGGGAGAGCGCAGGCAAAAAGTGCGGCCGTTTGTGGATCGCTACAATGTCCTCAAGAGGCTTGCGTTCAAGTCGCTTGGCCGTGTTGCGGCTGAGCCTGGAGAGGCTCGGTTTAAGACGATTCATTTTGATGCGGCTCAAAGTGCAAAAATCCGGGCCCGGGCGGACCACCTCACGGGCGGGATTTTTCAGCTGCCCTATTTTTTTGCAGTCGTGGCTCGGGCGCACGCAGCGGTGTTTGCCGGGCGGGGCGAGCCCACGATGAACTACCACGCGGCGGCGCCAGTACAGGGGCGGAGGCGGGGCGCGAAGCACCCGATTTTTCAGAACCAGATGTCACAGTTTTATTTTGCCCTCACGCATGAGGAGGTTGGGGATCTGGAAACAGCGGCAAGGTCGGTCCATTCCCAGTTTGGAATGATGGCCAGGCACAAAGTGGAATCGGCTTTTTCGATCATGCTTGACTGGTTTTTGAGGTTCCCGAGCAGGTTTTACATCCACCTTTTGCGGCGGCAAACCAAGGGGGCCATCACCTCTTTTTATCACTCCCACACGGGCCAGTTCATGCCGGAAACCCAGACGTTTTGCGGCGCGCAAATCAGCGATGGCTGGCATATCCCCACGGTTTCGCAGCCGCCCGGTTCGGGGATTTTTTTCAGTGAACGCAACCGCTGCCTCACCGCTACGCTTTCATGGAGGGGCGGGGTGTTGTCGGAGAGGGAGGTGGAGCTGATGTGCACCCGGTTGCAGCAGGATCTGCTGGGAGGCTGCGCATGACGGGAAACATACTGGCTGGGTTTCTGGCTCATACTGCGGCCCATCCCGAGGCGCCCGCTCTTTTTCAGGGGGAGGAATGCTGGTCCTACTCCTGGCTGGCAACTGCGGCGCGGGAGGCCTGCGGCCAGTTGGAACGCGCGGGCGCTTTTGATTGCGGGACGCAGCCGGTGGCGAGGATCGGTTTGTACTGCCCAAACGGCGTTGAACATGTGGTGTGGGCGCTGGGTATTCTTCTGGGGGGCGGCTGCCTTGTTCCCGTGCCACAGGAGCTTGCCGCGTGCGAGCGAGAGAGCCTTGCGCGGCGCACCGCCCTGCACGCTGTTGTGGGCGCTGGAGGCTTTTGCTGGTCGCCTTCCGGCGGCGGGAGCGAGCTGGGGGTGCGGTTGCAGGGCAAAGAGCCCTGCGGCATATGGATTTTGAAGCCCCCGGCTGACACTGGTTTTTCGGAGGCGGATTTTGCGGCGCTTGCCCCGGCACTGATTCGTTTTTCCTCGGGAACAACGGGTGCGAGCAAAGGAGTGGTGTTGTCGCACGCGTCCTTGCTGGAGCGGATCCAATCGGCCAACCGCCGCTTGGGGGTGAGAGCCGCCGACCGGGTGCTTTGGACGCTGCCGATGGCGCATCACTTTGCGGTGTCCATTTTGTTGTATCTGAACGCCGGCGCCGGTGTGATTTTGGAGGATTCGCATCTTGCGGAGGCGCTTTTGGGCAGTGCAAGACGCTGGGGGGCGACGGTGATGTACGGGGCGCCCTACCATTTTCGGCTGCTGGCGAGCGAGCCCTCAGAACGTGGTTGGGACACGCTTCGGCTTGCCGTGTCCACGGCGGCCGCCCTCACCGGCGAAATCGCAAGGCGCTTTTACGGCCGGTTCGGGATCCCGTTGACCCAGGGGTTTGGAATCATTGAGGCCGGGCTCCCCCTGCTCAATCTGGACGGGGCCCTGAAGGCTCCGACCGCCCTGGGACGGCCTGACGATTTCGAGCTGGTTCTGCTTGATAAAAACGGCGTTGCCGCCCACGAGGGGGAGTTGTGTTTGCGCGGCCCTGGAATGTTTGATGCCTACCTGAGCCCATGGCAGCCAAGGGCTTGTGTGTTGCGCGAAGGATGGTTTCACACCGGCGACATTGCGCGGCGCGACCCCTCTGGAC
The DNA here is from genome assembly GCA_947478975.1 of Chthoniobacteraceae bacterium. Lineage (GTDB taxonomy): Bacteria > Verrucomicrobiota > Verrucomicrobiia > Chthoniobacterales > Chthoniobacteraceae > Chth-196. The sequence goes on along the minus strand of CANJYI010000003.1, from coordinate 13,388 downwards.
GCATCGAATTGTTGGGTCGCTTGAAATCTGTTTTGAACATCGGCGGGATGAAATGTTTCCCGGAAGAAATCGAGGAGGTCCTCCTGCAGCATCCCGGGGTGGCCGAGGCGCGCGTGCGGGGGGAGGAGAGCGAGCGCTGGGGAACTTTTGCTGTTGCTGATGTTGTGCTTGCGGAGGGGGTTGGGGTGACACAATTGCGTCCGGGGGAACTGGCCCTGCACTGCCGGAAGTCACTGGCTCAGTACAAAGTTCCTGTGCGCTTTGTGTATGCGGACTCCTTGGAAAAAACGGCCAGTGGCAAGGTGCGCCGTTAAAACGGCGGTGGGTTGCGCCGGGGCACGGGGTCAGAATGCCGCGCCGGAAAGAAGGGCGGCTCCCACCTGCAGGGAGAGGCCCCAGTAGGGAACGACGAGGGCCTCGCTGGGATGGGTGCTCAGGTAGGCTGCGGCACGGATGGTGTCCCAGGAGCAGGAGGCGCAGTAAGCTTCGTGCGCCAGGTTTGGAAGGGGGCCGAAGGCTGAGTCGGGCACGCGGGTCTTTTGTGCCACGGTCTCTATCCATCCTGTGGCCGAGTCGCACACTGGAATTTCCGGAGGGAACTTGCCCAGGCATCTTTGGGCGGTCTCCACGCCTGCGCTGAGGGAGTGGAAGCAAAAGCCGTCTGCGATTTGGGTGAGTTTTGGCGTGTTTGGATGGGCACCCCTAGCGAGTAAGAGGGCTCCCGCACCTTCGGCGAAGGGGCGTGTGTAGGGTCTGTCCAGCCAGCGCATGGCGCGGAAAGCGTCCAGTTCGTGGGGTTCAAACTCTTCGGCGCCGATGACGAGAACGGAGTCGGCATCCCCGTTTTTGAGCCAGCAGGAGGCGGTACGCAGGGCGTTGCTCCAGCAGGATTTGTCCCCGATTTGGGAGTAAACAGGGCCGCCTGTATTTAATTCGGAGGCCAGGTGGCTGAGGGGGCTGTTGGTGACTGTCTCAGGGAAGAGAAGGGGACTGGCGAAGCGGCGTCCTTCCTTTTGAAACTGGCGGTAAAAACGCACCGAGTAGAGGGAGCATCCGACGCTTGTGGCGTAAATCATGCCTAAACGGGAGCGGTCGATTCCGGGTTGGGCTTCCAAGGCCTGGGACGCGGCCTCCACCATGAAATGGGAGATGGGGCTGCCCCGGCGGAATCTGGGGCGAAGGCGCCACCGGTCTGGGAGGGTTTCCGGGGCGACGTAGGCTACGGGATGCGCCCGGTCCGGGTGGGCGTTTTCGGGCACCAGAGTCTTGGGCCAGTCGGTAGGATTGGAAAGGGAATCAACCCCTGTTCCGCCGGGCGAGACGACTCCCCAAGAGAGGATGGAAAGGTCGTCGCTCATGGGTTTGTGAAAAGAAGGGCGGCATTGGAGCCTCCGAAGCCGAGGTTCACACTCAGGGTCGCCTTTTGGGCGAGAGTGTCGCCGGGTTTGGCTAGGATTGAGGCGACGAGGGGCTCGGGTTCGCTGGTGTGGAGTTGTGGCGGGATTTGGCCCGTTTGCAGGGACTGGAGACAGAAGATGGCTTCGAGGCTTCCTGCCGCCCCCAGGGTGTGACCGATGGCCGCTTTGGTGGAGCTTAGTTTAAGGCCCGACAAGTCCTCTCCGAAGACGCGGCTAAAAGCGCTCGCCTCCGCCCTGTCGTTAAACGGGGTGCCTGTTCCGTGGGCATTGATGTAGCCAACGTCCCGGGGAGTGAGGCCGGCGCGAGCGAGTGCTGCGCGCATCGCCCGCTCAAGGGGAGCGCCGTCCGCGGCGGGTTGGGTGAGATGGAAGGTGTCGGTGCTGTGTCCGTACCCGGCGAGAATGCCGCGGATGGGGGCGTCCCTGCGTGCGGCGTGGGATTCGCTTTCGAGCACGAGAAACCCGGCGCCCTCGCCGAGCATGAGACCGTTTCTGTGGAGGTCAAAGGGCCGGCAAAGATCAGGGGCGAGGGACTGGAGGCTGTCGAAGCCGCAGAAGACCAGTTCGCAGAGCGGATCGTAGCCTCCGGTGAGAACGATGTCCGCCATCCCCGAGCGGATGAGGTCGGAGGCGTGGCCAATGGCGTTGGCACCGCCGGCGCAGGCGTTGGAGAGGATGGTCGCAGAGCCGCTGAAGTGGAGGTGGGTTTGGAGGTCTTTGATCTGTTGCTGGGATTGGTAGGTGGCCACCCGCAAGGACTGGGTCTTGTTCCCGTGCGTGGCAGGGGGCAACCAGATCTGGCGTACAAAGGCCTCGATGCGCTCCATGCTGCAGGCGGTGGTGCTCAGGCTCATCTCCAGCTCAGACAGGGTGCACCGGCCGTCAGCGTTGAGAAGTCCGGCATGTTCGAGCGCCTCCCGGGCCGCGGGCAGGGCCAGCCTGGACGCCCGCCCCAGCCGGCGCTTTTGCTTGGGGGTGAGCCAGTTTATGGGGGGGATCGGCGCTTCGGCCCCTTCCGTCACGCGGCAGCCTTCCACGGGGAAGCAGGTAATCGGCTCGCGGACGTGTTCCCCGCGGATGAGCCGGGGCCAGGTCGAGGCGGCGTCCTCGCCAAGGGCGGAGACGCAACCCCAGCCCGTGATGACGAGACGTTCTGGTGAAGGCGGAGGCATGGGAAAAGTCGAATTCTGGGTCGGGCCTAGGAGCATTAGCCCTTCAATTGGCGGCTCAGCGTTAGGCGACTGCGGAAGATCACTCCCGCGCTGGTGGATGTTTCAACCTGAAACTGCGCCAGGGTGCCGAACTCCTTTAAGAGCTCCACCGAGGTCCGCAACGTGTCTCCAGGATATGCCGGTCCGAGGACACGCAGGGAATCCACGCCTGCGACGAAGAGGGGGGTTGCGGGAATCTCGGCAACCGGGCCGGAGAGGGCCATCCAAAGAATCCCAGAGGCCTGGGCCGCGCTCTCCAAAAGCAGGGCGGCCGGCATGAGCGGATTACCGGGAAAGTGATCCCGGAAAAACCAAAGGTCCGGGTGCAAATGAAATTCTGCTGTGCCGAGTTGGCCTTCCTGCGCCTGTGCAAAGTGGTCGATGAAGCGGAATCCGGGACCGTGCGGGGTGGTTGCCTTGGAAGTGTTCATGGACGAGGGACGGCGAGATCGGAAAAATGGTGCCACTGTTCGGGGGCCCTCACAAACATGGGAGTGAGTTCCTGTGCGAGTTTTTGGGTGAAGTGCAACAGGGAGGCCTCCCTGCCCTCGGGGAGCCATTTTGGGGTGAACATGGGGCGCGCCTCGACCCTGTGTTTTCCATCCGGCTGCAATGTCAGCCCCACAGGGATGATGGGCGCGCCCGAGAGCAGCGAGACCATCACCGGAGCGGTGGAAAACAAAATCTCCCCGTGGGGTAGGGGGACCGGCACGGAATGTTTGTTGAAGGGGCGGTCTGCCAGAAGTGCGACGAAGGATCCGCCCCTGAGTTCCCTGGTAATCTCCACGGCAGAAAATTCATCGCCGCCCACAACAAGGGTGCGAACCCCCCAACGCAGCCGGAACTCCGCGCGCCATTGGGTGAGGGATTCGGAAGGCTCGGGCAGTGTGAGCGTCACCATGGGAAAGCCGAGTTCCGCAAGAAGAGGGCCGCCGAGTTCAAAAAAGCCCAGGTGCCCCGTCACAAGGATACAGCCTTTGCCCAGCGCTTGGGCTTTTGCAAACTCCTCCAAACCACATTGTCCGCCGATCATTCCTTGCACTTCGCCCTTTTTTTTGAGCCACAGTTCCGCAAATTCCAGAAAGTTGTACCCTTGGGTGATGCAGTTTCGGATGGCATGAGTGCGGCCGGCTTTTGAGGGATCCAGCAGTGCCATGTTGCGTTGGATGACGGCTAGGGTGCCTGCGTGTGTGAGGGCGTAGGCAAGGCCCGAGACTTCGCAAAAACGCTCGCTGATCCAGCGGCCAAACAGCCTGCGTCCAAAGATCGCCAACTGGAATCCGACGGGGGTGTAGAGGACCTTGTAAAATGCCGCGTTTTTATAGTCGCCCTGCCGGCGCAGCAAAAACAGACGGCCGCCCAATATCAGGATGACAACCAACACTAGGACGAAAGCAGCCATCTGCGTGCGGAACCTAGGAACCGGAGGCCGAAGTCAACCGCAGCTGGATCCAGTCTCGGAGCACCCCCAAGCTTTGGAGTGCATCCCTGGCCATCGTCGGGTCCTTGATCTCAAGGCCGTAGTGTTTTTCGACGGCCACAATCATTTGGAGGGCGTCGAGGGAATCCAGACCGATGCCTTCTTCACCAAACAAAATGGTATCGGTAGTGATCGTTTCAGGATCAACTTTGAGCATCGTGTTTTCAACGAGTAGTCCTTTGAGCAGTTCAATCGAAACTTCTTTTGTGGAATCCATGGGGTGTGGAAATGCGGGAAAATGAGAGCCGGATGGTAAACTTTGGCGACAGGATGGAAAGGATTTGGCGCGTGGATGGGCAAAACACCTCGCGCTTGTGCGGTTTTAGCCTTGGGCGGGGTGCTTGTTGTCCTCCAGATCCAGAGGAAGGCAGCAGCTGTACCCCTCGGATTTCAGGCGTGAGAGAAGGCTGTCTAGGAGCGCAGCACGGCTTTTGGGGGCCATGCCCCGGAGTTGGCTGTCGTGGCATAAAATGATGCCTCCAGGCCTCACTGAGGCCATGATTTTTGCGAGCACCGACTCCGGGTGGTGGGCGACGCCATCGCAGCCGGTGCTCGACCAACCGATGAAACTCAGTTTCTGCGCTGCAGCAGCGGCGTGCACGAAGGGATTGGCGAATCCGACCGGGGCTCGAAACTGCGTGGGCGTGGCTCCAGTTGTTTCGCAAATTGCACGGCTGCAGAGTTCTAACTCGCTGTGAGCGCGGCCGGGGCCGGCCGCCCAGAAGGAACGTTCAGCATGCAGGAACGTGTGGTTTTGGAGGGAATGCCCTTCGTCTACAATGCGCCTGGACAGCTCTGGGGCTTGGAGGATCTTGCGACCAATAGCATAGAAGGTGGCCTTGACTCCGTGCTGCCCGAGGACATCAAGGAGATAAGGGGTTTGCTGCGGCTCTGGCCCATCGTCAATGGTGAGCCACACTTCCCGGTTCGGGGTGAGAAAGGTTTTGCGGACCGGGCCGTACCAGGCGCAGTTTTTGAGGAGAGTGGGGGCGAGAAAAACTCCGGCGGCGCCGAAGGCCAGGGGAAGAGCCGTCGTGGGGGCTCCGCTGCAGGCCTCGAGCAGCGCCGAGGCGGCCAGAGTGCCGCTGGCAAGCTGGGTGGCCGCTCGTCGCAGATGCGGAGGCGGTGCGGTCATGCACGGTGGGCCCTGTTTTTGAGCCGTAGCTTTAAGAGGCGCGGGAGGATGCAAACGGCGCGGAGGCTGAGTTTGACGTGCGTCCAAAACAAAAGGGCATTATCCCTCAGGTATTTAAAGTGGGAGATTCCGCCGCTGGTTTTCTCTGGATAAGTCACTTTCGAGGGGAAGCTGAGGGGAGGGACGCCCCTCCAGTACAAACGCACGGCAAGTTGGGTTTCAAAGTCAAAGCGGCGTCCCCCCCTGATTGAGGAAAGGACGGCAAGGGACTCGGCGACTGGATAGAGGCGGAAACCGAAAAGGGAGTCTTCAATGCCTCCCCAGAGGGTCTCGAAGTTCGTCCACCAATTGCCAACGCAGCGGCCATTGACCCTCAATGCGGGGGCATCCTCGGAGAAAATGGGCACGCCCAGAATCATGGCTTCGGGATGCTTTTTCGACAGGGCGATCATCTTCGGGATGTCCTCAGCGTCGTGCTGTCCGTCGGAGTCAAAGATTACGGCATGGCTAATACCCCTGGAGCGGGCAAGTTTGAGTGCCTCGAGCACGGCGCCGCCCTTGCCTTGGTTTTGCTCCAGGCGTAGCACCTCTAGAAGCGCCCCTGACTCTGTAAAAGCGTCTGCGCAGCGGTCACTGCCGTCGGTAGAGCCGTCCACCACAAGGAAAACGGGAGCCCATTGGGCCAGGGTCGCCTGCAGGGTCGTGGCGAGCAGCGGTCCCGAATTGTAACTGGGAATGATGACGCAGTGGGTGGTGCAGGGCGGATGCGGCTGGTCCATGGAGCGTTAAAACAGAACCAGCTGTGGGTCGGGCGCGGCCGGAGGCAGAAAGGCCGCGGGTCGGGCTGGCTTTTGCCTGCTTTGAGGTCGGGGGTGGGGGGCATCCATGGCTTGGACAGGTGTCAGGAAGACTTGGATCTTAGCAGAAGAAGCGAATCTGGGGAGGAAAGATCATTTGCTTAATCCGAGGTTCTCCAGCAAAGCTCGGCTTTTATCCGGTGACAAAACCGGCCGTATGCTGAGATGAAAACGTTTGATGTTGTGGTAGTCGGGGGCGGTTCTGCGGGAGTGGCCGCCGCGCTGGGGGCGGCGCGCGCCGGCAGGAGCACGCTGCTTTTGGAACGGTCCTCCAGCCTGGGGGGCAACGTGGCGCAGGCACTCGTCCACAGTATTTGCGGGCTTTTTGAAATTTCCGAGGGAGGCAGACCGCGACTTGCCAACGGGGGTTTTGCTTTGGAGTTTGCCCGCCAACTGGTAGCAACCGGCGGAGCCCGGGGCCCCCTGCGGATGGGGCGACTGGATGTCCTCTTACAGGAACCGGCGGAGTTCGCCAGAACCTGCGTGCGGCTCACTGCGTGCGAGCCGCGCTTGACGGTGTGGCGGGAGGCGCGGATGGAAGCGGCTTTTGTGCGCGCCGGTGTTTTGGAGCGGATCACGCTGCGCGGCTCAGGGGAATCCGTGGAGGCCAGTGTGTTTGTGGACGCCTCGGGCGATGCGGCACTTGCCAGGGCCGCCGGTGCGGCAACGGAGCAGGTCTCGGGCGCTCAAATGCAGCGGCCGGCCTTTATTTTCGGGCTCGCAAAAGTCGCACCGGACGTCATGGAGGAGGAACGAAGGTTGCTTTTGGTGGGGGCCCTGCGAAGCGCCATCCGCAAGGGGGCATTGAGTCCGGCGCTCGCGGGCGCCGCGGTGCGTCCCACCTGTGAGGCAGACCGGGTGCGGGTGACTCTGGACTTGGAGGCACGGGGGGAGAAGTACGATCCGTTGGACGAGGTTTTGCTGGCCGGGCTCCACCGGGAGGCCTGCGAACTGGCCGGGGAATTCACTGCCTTTTTGAAGCGCGAAATCTCCGGATTCGAGGGGGCCGAAATCTCGGAATGGCCCGCCCGGCTTGGGCTCCGCGAAGGAGCAAGGCTGGTGGGGGAGTACGTACTGAGCGCAGAGGACGTGCTGGAAGGGGCCACTTTTTCGGATGCGGTGTGCGTTTCTGCCTGGCCCATTGAAATGCGGGAGACGGCCACCGGTCCCCGGTTGCGGTTTCCAGAGAAGGGCAAAAGCACGCAGGTGCCGCTGCGGGCGTTGTTGTCCAAGGAGGTGTCAAATTTGTGGGCCGCGGGGCGGTGTCTCTCCTGTACCCACGATGCCCACGCGGCGATTCGGGTGATCGGGACGGCGCTGGCCACTGGGGAGGCCGCCGGGATTGCGGCGGCGGCGATGGCGGCGGCGCCTTTGGATGAGGCGGCGAGGGCCGCTCTCGCAGAGCGGATCAAGGCCATGACAGGGGCGGGAGCTCTGGAAGAGTGGTAGCGGTCGGAATTGCCTTTTGGGGTTTGCCTCCGTTTTCGGGGATTCACTTTTCGTTGGGGAATCCGCGAGGAGTTCTCCTCGTAAACCCGTCCTGGGTGTCATCCCACGCTTGTCTCACGCTCTCCTCCACTGGAGTGAGCGAAGAGCCCTTTTTTGAAGGTCCAGGCTGCAAATAAAAGCCCGAGAACGGTTCCTGCCAGAACGTCCAGGGCCACATGCTGTCTGGTTGCCATTGTGGAGTAGACGATCCCAGCGCACCAGAACAGGTTGAGGAGCAGGAGCACGCTTCCCGCCCGGATTTCGCGAAGGAGCCGCTGAAGACCGGCCGCGTTGAAGACGGCAAAGGCCACGTGCAAGGAGGGGCAGGCATTGCCGGAGCCGTCCACGGATTTAAGAAATGCCATCGCGGGGTATTGCGCCCATTTAATTTCGGTTGAGGGGATCGCCGTGGGCCACAAAAGAAAACAAACCAGCCCAAAGACGGCCATGGCGAATGCGGCCAGAGCGTAGCGCAGGAGGTCTCGTGGTTTGTCCAAAAGAGCGGGCAGCAGGGGCACGTAAATCCAGAGCGAAACGTAGAGCAACAGCGCCAAGGGTTGGAACGGAACCCAGTGGTCGGGAGCCGTCAGGGGCATGGTGAAGACGGGAAACTGGGGGTGTTTGAGAATGGCGAAGTAAACGAGAAAAAAGGCGCTCATTCCGCCGGCCACTCCTAGGGGTTTGGCCAGCCAAAAGGCACGCAAACGTGCCGCCAAGAGAGGGGAAAGCGGGGGCGCCAGCGGGGTGGGGAGATGGGCGGCGGGCGGTACACGCAGCCAGTCGCCCACCTGCTGGGTAAGGGCGGCGGGCGGCCCGAGGCGGTCTGCGGGGATTAGCTCCTCCAGCGTGAATTCAAACCAACCTGGTACTGGCGGCAGCTGCCACCAAGGCCAGTCTTTACGCGCCATGTGCGGGCTTGAGCGCACGCGGATGAGCCGCACCGGGGCTTTGGCAAGCTGCGCGATGAGTGCGAAACCCGGGCGAAGGGGGTGGAGTGCTCCGTCTGAGAGGGTGCGTGTGCCTTCGGGGAAAATCAGCAGGGACTGGCCTTCGCTCACACGGTGGGCAGCGTGCCTGATCAGGTCGACCCCCTTGTCTCCTGAGACGTAGCCACACAGATGCACTGCCGGGCCGATGAGCGGATTGCGCATCAAGGAGGGCTTCAAGATGCAAACAGCATCAGGCAGGCGGGCGAGCAGGAAGGGGGCGTCAACGAGGGTGGGGTGGTTGGCGACATAGACAACCCCGCCAGGAAGGGGGCCATCAAAGCCCTTCCAAGTCACCCGCACGATCCCTGAGAAACCCATCCAGCGCAGCCACAAATCGAGCATCCAGCGCATCCCTCTGCGGGCGTAGCGGCCCATTTTCTCCCGGTTTCCAAGAAGTAACAAGGGAGCGTAGGCAATGTTGATTGCCAGCCCCCCCAACCCAAAGAGAAGCCAGGAAAAGTAGTACGCAAACCGAAGCCATCCCGCCCGTATCATTGGCCGGGCCCCTTCCTTAAAACAGAAGTGGCGTCTCCCCGGGGACTTTGGCGCAGGGGGCGGCAAAGGTTTGGAACTGGCAGGGGGAGGGAACTCCTGGGTTGGAGCCGCGGCACGCAGAAACCCCGGCCGGGTTGAATCGGTTTGGCAGGAAAAGAGGACATGAGCGCCCGAGGCTGATACGACAATGGCCGGTCCCGCATTGGGGCCGGGCTGCGAACTTAGGAGGCGGGAGATCCAGCCATGCGACGCAGGACGTGGCAGACGTTACTTCCGCCAAAGCCGCTGCTGTTGTTCAGGACGTGGGTCGCGTCTACGCGCAGACTTGCACGCGGTAGATTTAAGCCCTCGCACACGGGGTCGGGTTCGTGCAAATGCGGGTTGCCGGGAATGAAGCCGTCGCGCAAGGCCAGGGCGCAGAACCCAAGCTCCATGGCGCCCGCCATAGAAAGGCCGTGGCCGGTGAGACCCTTTGTGGAGCTCACCAAAGGAAACGCACCCACTGAGGTGAATGCATCTTTTAGTGCCAGTGCCTCCGCCCGGTCTCCGATCGGGGTGGAGGTCGCATGGGCATTGATGTAATCGATTTGCTCTGGCTTGAGGTTGGCATCGCGAAGGGCCCGGAGAATGGCGGCATGCAGGCCCGCGCCGGTCGGGTGCGAGGTGGCCACGCTGTGTCCGTCCGAGGCTTGGCCCCAGCCCACAATTTCGGCGTAAGGCCGCGCTTTGCGCCGGCGCGCGACCGAGCCCTCCTCCAGCACCAGCACCACGGCCCCCCCTGTTCCCACAAAACCATCCCGGTTCACGTCAAAGGGCCGGGAGGCTGTTCCCGGGTCGGTGCTGGCGGAAAGAGCTCGCATCGGGGCGAAGGGAAGAATGGTGTCGGCGTTGAGTTCTTCGGCACCCACTACGAGCATGCGCTCCTGACGGCCCAACCGGATTTCATCGGTCGCATAGCCCAGTGCATGGCTGGAGGAGGCGCACGCGGAAACGAACCCTGTCACCGCCCCTGTGATTCCATAGTGCGCCGCCAAGTTGAAGTTGAGGGTGCCGGCGATGGAGGACACGATCCCCATCGGATTGCCCCGCTCAAACCGGCAGGCGTGTGCCTGGGAAAGGTTGTGGTGGAGGATAAAGGCCGAGCCTGCAGAGGCGCAGAACAGGCCAGTGCCCCCGTCGGTGATTTCGGACCGGGCCAGGCCGGCGTCGGCAAGGGCCTGCTCCATGGCGCAATAAGCATACACTCCGTGGGGGGCGAGCCCGCGCAGGGTTTCCCGGGGAATATCGTACTCTGCGGGCCAGGTCCAGTCCCTCCAGCTGGGGGAGTCGACTTCAAATCCGGGCACCGGAGCGGCCACCTTTACGGGGACGATGGGATTGCCGCAAAAATCCCAAGGCACCAGGCCGTGTGTGCCATCTTGCAGGCTGCGGGCGACACTGGTGGCATTCGAGCCGATGCAGGTAATAAACCCGATCCCTGTGACGAGAACTTCGCGTGACACGGGCGGGAAAGTTAGTTGGGGATGGTGTCGCCTACCTTGGGCGACTTCCCAGCCACCGGGGCTTCTGCAACCACCGGGGCTTGCGCAGCCTCGGCGACCTTGCTTCTGACAAAGGCACGGATTTCGCCCATGGTGGTCACGTTTTTGAGCTCTTCGTTTGTAATTGTCAGCTTGTAAAGATCTTCGAGGAAAAACACGATTTCCGCCAGCGCCAGCGAGTCGAATCCAAGGTCATCAATGAGGCGCGCGGAATCCGCGGGCGGTTCCGCTTCCGGCTTTCTTGCAACGCTGGGTTGGTGATCGAGGACGACGGCCACGACGACGGTGTCGAGGGAGCTGACATCTCCTGTGGCCAGAAAATGGGCATGGGCGGACCGAACGGCGGACGGAAATTTGGCAAGCGGGTTGCTTTGCGGCGGAGTGGCCGGTTTGGGAGGGATTGCGGCGGGATCGAGCGCGGGCGCCGCAGCCTCCTCTGGGAGAGAAGGAATTGCAGGCAAGGGTTGAGGGGAGGGATCGGGGTGGAGGTCAGACATTTGGGGCGAAATTTTGCACGCGTGCGGGCGGGAATAAAGAGTCAACTTTCAGAGGGAAGGGGGGTGGAATGGAAAGCCGCGGGGACGGGTCGGGCGTGGCGGCTGGGATGGACTGGCTGTTCGTCAAGGAGCGAGGGGGTCTTCCCCCAGGTGCGCCAGCCTTCGCGTAGCTCCAGCCAAAAATAGGAGCAGAAAGCCAGCAGTACACGAAGCCCGAGCATCGCATTGAGTTCATAACTGCGGAAACTGAAGACGCGGCCCGCATTGTGCCGGCCCCACTCGCCACGCAGCCAGCGGTCTTGCCCGATCGCTGCTAGGCGGCGGTTGTAAAAGGCGATGATTTGCGCGGGGAGGAAGGTGCCCGGCCCTGCGAAGGAGGGCGTTTCGAGCGCAACCGCCCCGTGTTTGAAGGGCTGGGACACAACGCCCATGTAATACAGCCCAAGGTCGAGCCGGAACGCCAAGCTCATGAGTTCGTAGTCGCCCATGTAAAAGTATTTGTCCTTGTAGATGGCGCGGAACCAGCGGTCGTAGCTAGTGCTGAAAAGCCGGTTGTGTTTGGCGATGCGTTCCAGTCCGGCGGTTTGTTTGATGCAGTCGTCCACCAGAGCGGCAGCAGCGCTGGAGGTGTAGCTGATCCAGTCCAGGCCAGGGGAATAAAACGGATCGATAAAACCGGCTGCGTCTCCCACCAGGACAAAACCATCGCCCGCATGGGTGCTTGACCGGTAAGCGAGATTACGCCGGAAGTGGACATCGCCCGGGTGCCATTCGGCCTGCTCCAGCAACTCCCTCGCAGCGGGGTGTTCGAGCAACATGGCTTTAAGGCGTTCCCCCAGACGTTCGCCCGCGGGTAATTCCACCAGTCGCTGGTCAAACACCACGCCGATGCTCACATCGCCCCCTTTGAGCGGAATAAACCAGGCCCACCAGCCCCGGCCCACCAGGTGGTTGGTGGCGGTAAACCGGACTGCTTTGGTGCGTTTCGCCCACGCTGGAAATTTGTCGGCCAGCTCCAGCGAGTCCCAGTTTTTGACACCGCTCCACCTGCTCCAAACGGCCGCGATGGGGTGCTCCGTGTTGGGAGAAAGCCACCTGTATTTCCGCGCCAGAACTGCGGCCACCCCGGAGGCGTCCACCAGCCATCGGGCGGTTTCTGTGCCGCTGCCACCGCTTTCATCCGTCCATTCCACGCGCTGCAAACCGCCCTCGACCAGTTCCACAGAACGCACCTGCAGCGGACGTCGCAGGACGGCCCCCGCAGCGACGGCACGAACGAGAACCTCCTCGTCCAAAACGGAACGGTCCACCTGGTATCCGGGAAAGCGGACATTATAACCGGGGCCGATTTCACTGCATTCATCCAGGGCCGCGGTTTGGGCGTTTTTGAACCAGAAACGCAGTCCCTGCTTGACCAAGTGTTTTTCAAGAAGATGCCCCGTGAGGCCCAGCACCCGACCCAAAAAGTGCGCACTCACTTCCACGGTGGACTCGCCCACCCGCCTCTTGAAGGCCGAGCTCTTTTCAATAATAAGGATCCTAAGCTCAGGATTGCGCCTCAGGAGCAGACAAGCCGTGGACGCTCCGGAGATTGCACCGCCGATGACGAGCACATCCCAAGTCGAAGATTTCTCCATCATGGTTAAAAGGTGTACTCTTAAAAGAGAGGAAGCCCTTCCTGAGCAGAGTGGGGATTAGCTCGTGCTGTTAACATGTCGCATTGTGAAGGTAGTTTTTGTTAGGTGAACAAGGCAAGACTGATTGCGTTGGCGCGCAAGATGCCGTGGAGCACTCTGAAGCGCCATTGTGAGGGACAGTTTTGATTGGGCTGCTTTCCGCAGGATGCCAAATAGCCGAACAAGTGCGGCTTTGAATTGTTGAGATATACCCTAGCTGAAAACGGGGCATCGGGCACTGAAGGCGGATGATGAACTCAGGACGGTGCGTCCATTCGCTCGCTTTCTCCTCCTTGCGCCGAGACGAAACCTTTTCGCCAAAGGGGGTAATCTGCGTCACTCTGATTGCGTGAGCACATTTCCGACCTCAGAGACCAACGCCGGCGCCCCCCCCCCAGGCAAGGCGCGCACGACGCTCAACACGCGGGCAGCGGGAATAGTGGGGCTGGCAGTTTTGTGCAGCCGCCTGCTTGGGCTGGCACGGGAGCTTCTTCTGGCCCGCTTGTTCGGCGCGGGCATGGCCATGGACGCCTTTAAAGTGGCCTTCCGCATTCCGAATCTTTTGCGCGACCTCTTTGCCGAGGGGGCGCTTTCCACCGCG
>CANJYI010000002.1 GCA_947478975.1 Chthoniobacteraceae bacterium | reverse complement strand
TGCGGGCGTGTCTTCCGAGTAACCTTGCAACAGCTCGGCGACGACCCGTTCCAGAGAGGCGCCTGAGAGGAAAACCGCCATCGTCGCCCCGTGCGCAGCGAAGCCCGCGAGGGATTCCCCCTCCGGCACGCCCGTGGCCCTGCCTTCGGAACGGGTGATGATGATGGACTGCGAAACCTCCGGACGGGTCAGCGATGCCTTGAGCACCGCCGCCGAAGCCGTAAACGACGAGACGCCCGGCACGACCTCGTAAGCGATGTCTAGCCGGTCCAGCGCCCGCAGTTGCTCGTGCACCGCCCCATAGATGGCGGGGTCTCCCGAGTGGATGCGCGCCACGTTCCAGCCGAGGGACCGCGCCCTCTCGTACTGGGCTACCTGCTCTTCGAGGTTCATTTTTGCCGTGTCGAGGCACTCCGCCTCCGGGCCGCAGTGGACCAGCATTTCACGACTCACCAGCGAGCCTGCGTAGAGCACCAGCGGCGCCTCCGCCAAAATGCGGGCTCCCCGCAAAGTCACGAGATCCGCCGCACCGGGGCCGGCTCCGATAAAGAACACTTTCATAAGGGCAAAGGGGCGGGGTTGCGGATGAGCATGGTGGAAAGATAGCCCGAAGGCGGGGCGGTGAGGAGTCCTTCGACGCCAAGCTGGCAGACTGCGTCGGGCATTCCCACGCGGCCCCCGAAGGCCGCCTGTTCGGTGAGGTGCATCCGGTCCAAAAGGGAAAGCACCTCCGGCAGGCGGCGCCCGATCTTCATCAGCACGGTGATGTCGTGCCGCGCCAGTGCGCGTTCCAGGGTTTCCATCGACTCGGGGCAGGGGAGGATGAGCACGCGCTCTTTGCCTTCCCCCAATGGGAAACCGGTGGCAGCCGCCAGTGCCGCATAACTGCTGACTCCGGGAAACACCCGCCAGGGCGCCTCCGGGCACGTCGCCCGGACGGCCCGCAACGTGTAGTTGAACGTCGAATACGTCATCGAATCGCCCAGCGTCAGGTACGCCACGTCCCGGCCCGCGCGCAGGTGCGCGGCGATCTGTTCGGCCATTGTGGTGTAGCGCGCCAGCAGCGCCCCGTGGTCGGTGGACATGTCGAACTCCACCTCGTGAAACCGTGCCTCGGGAAGCGTGTGTGCCGGCAGGCAGCCCTTCGCCGTCGACCCTTCCTGCGAAGTCGCCCTCGGCACAAAAATGGCGCCGCACTTCTGCAAGGCCTCCCACGCGAGCACCGGGAGCAACCCCTGCTCCCCGGGCCCGACGCCGATGCCGTAAAATGTTCCCGTCTTGTCAGTCTTGTTCATGCCGCAGCCCCCAAAGCGGTGCCGTCCATTCCGAACAGACGCACCCGGATTTCCTGCACCCCCCGCACCCGGCCTTCCACGGCGCGCGCAATCGCCGCCTCCGTGGCACACCAGAAAGGCAGGACGTCCGCCCGTCCGCCGGTGCGCTCGATGAAGGCCTCGGTGCTGTTGGAGTCGCGCAGAAAATCCACCAGCAGGGGCGCGTGCGCCTCCGCCACAGGCAGGAGAGCTTCCACCGCTCCGGCGCTCCGGTGGGAATGCGTATCCCAGACGCCGTCGATCAGCTTGGCCAGCTTGCCAGGGTGTCCCACGATCCAGAGCAGCGGCAGCGCGTGGTGGAGTTCCTCCAGCGTTTCGGAGACGCAATCCAGCGAGAAACCGGCGAAGTTGGACATCTGCACGATCTGCTTGAGCGGCAGGGCCAGATGGCCCCGCGCGAAACGCTGACCGAGGTTTCCCGGCGAAAGCACAATCTCCGAAGGCCGCTCTCCCAGCGCCACACGGACGTACACCGCTATGGACGCCATAAAGGAGGCCAGAGACTTCGGCTCCACAATCCCGGTGGTCCCCAAAATTGAAATGCCGCCGTGGATCCCCAGCCGCGGATTGAAAGTACGCAACGCGATGGACTCGCCGTTTTCACAGCCTACCTCCACATCAAAGCCCAAGTCCTGGGAGTCGGTTTCAAGCACCTCCTCCAGCGCCTGCCTCATCATCTGGCGCGGAACCGCGTTGATGGCGGGCTCGCCGATGGCCAGCCGCAGCCCCGGCTGGGTGACCAGTCCGACGCCTTCTCCGCGCAGGAACACGACTTTTCCGGAGGCGTTGCGCCGCAACCGCACGATGATGCGCGCCCGGTGGGTTTGGTCCGGATCGTCCCCGCCGTCCTTGATCACGGAGGCGCTCGCCCAACCTAGCTCCTGGGGCGTTTCGGTGATCGGCACCTTCAGATAGTGCAGGCCGTCGGGCAGCGAAACGTCCACCGAGCCGGGGAGGCTGCCGGTGAGCAGGAGCGTGAGGGCGGCCTTTGTCGCGGCGGTCGCGCTGGTGCCCGTGGTGAAGCCACGCCGGAGGCCGTTGGCCGCAAGCGTGGAAAGGTCAAACGGCCTGGGCGTCCGCGTAACTCCCAGCGGGTCGCAAGGGGAGGCGGTTTCTTTGGATGGGAGCTCCTCGGGACTCATGGCTTCCAGGTGGTCTGCGTGGACTCAATCAGGAGCGCGTTGACCGCGGCGGCTGCCCACGGCGAACCGCCTCGTGTGCCACGGTTGGTGATTCGCGGGACGTGGAGGCATTTGCGCAGCCGCTCCTTGGACTCCTGCGTTCCGACAAATCCCACGGGCAACCCGATGACCAGACGCGGCCGCCAACCCTGTTCCTGAATGAGACGCACCGTCTCCTCCAGCGCGGTCGGAGCATCGCCGATGGCCAGCAGCACTTCGTTGCCGTATTTGAGCCACGCCCTGCGGATGCCGGCTGCGGAACGGGTCAGGCCGTTGGCCTGCGCCACCAGATAGGTTTCCTCGTCGTGCACCAGACAAGCGGTGCGCAGCCCAAACTGTCCCAGCAGCGGGCGTTTCAGCCCGGTCTGGACCATGGTCACGTCGGTGACAATCACGCAGCGGTCGGCGATCGCCCGCATTCCTGCCTCTGGCGCGCCTCGGGAAAGGAACACGTCCTCCGGGATGCTGAAGTCCCCGGCGGTGTGCACCAGTCTTTGCAGGATGGCCTTTTGCTCCTCCGGAAAAGCGCTCCAATCCCGCCCGGCTGCGATGATCTCGAAGCTCTTCGCCTCGATGGGATGTGGCTCATAGGGGCCGCTCGCCGGCCGGTTGGCGGCTTGCTGCAACGGCGCGGCGGGAGCAGGAGCGGAGGCAACCGAACCTCCCGCTGCGGCGTCTGCTCCGGCGGGTGCGCCGCCTGCGCGCACGTGAAAATGGTGGCCTTGCTGCGGCGCGCCGGTTTCGGATTCGTACCCGATGATTGCGGTGCGGTATTTGCAAAGGCTGCAGTTCATGTGCGCCTTGCCTTCGAAGGCTTCGCGCGCCCGGTCCAGCAGCGCCTCAGCCGTGAGCGCGTGCGAGCCGAGGTAGCCCGCCTGCAAAACCTCCACCTGCGGCCGGCTCGCCGAAACGGCTGCCACGGCCGCCTCGATCCGTTTGATGAGCACCCCGGTGAAGAGGAAAAACGGGACGACAATCAGCCGACGAAATCCCATCCGCGCCGCCTGTTCAAAACCGTCGGAAACCCCCGGTTCAGCCGTGCCCGAGTAACACACAAAGGACGCCCCGAAGCCCATGCCCTCTTCCAAAATCCGGGCGAGCTTGGACACATCGGAATTGGCGTCCGGATCGGTGGTGCCCCGGCCGACCACCACCAGACAGGTCTCCGCCCGCGAGAGGACCTGACTCGAGCGCGCCTCCGCCTCGACCACGCGCACCCGGCAAAGTTGCA
The DNA here is from genome assembly GCA_947478975.1 of Chthoniobacteraceae bacterium. Lineage (GTDB taxonomy): Bacteria > Verrucomicrobiota > Verrucomicrobiia > Chthoniobacterales > Chthoniobacteraceae > Chth-196. The sequence goes on along the minus strand of CANJYI010000002.1, from coordinate 25,938 downwards.
GGACCGCCGGATGCAGGTGCATCGGCGCGCCGTAGCGGATGTCGTGCTCGGGAAACTCCCGCTGCAACGCCTGCACCTCAACGGGCATGTCGTTCTTGGCGTGCGTCGCACCAAGCAGCACGCCGGGCACGACGGAGATCCGTTTGGCGCCGCTTTCAACCGCCTTGCGGACCCCTTCGTCGATGGTGGGTCTGGAAAATTCCAGATAGCCGTGCGCGACCACCCGGCCTGCCGCCCGGTCGCGCACCACCTCAATAAAGCGCTCGAACTGGTCGACGCCCTCAGGATCCCGGCTGCCATGACCGGCGACGACCACGGCGATGTCTGCGGGCAGGCTTGTCATACGATGGGTTGGATCTGGCTGGGAAAGGGCTGGAGGCTGCGGATCAAAAGAATGCTCATGTCCGTGAAGGTGCCGGTGCACTCGGCGAGCTTGCCGCTCCAGTTGGCCTCCGCCCGCGTGAGCTGCTCCCAAACCTCCACCGGATGCTCGCCCGAGATTCCCGCCGCCAGCAGATACGCTGCGACGTCGCTCGGCATGAAGTCCCAGGGCCGGGGGATGACAATCGCGTTGCGCCCGTCCTCGAGCACATGGACGAGATGTTTTTGGAACGGCACCAAGTCGCCCCTACGGTGAAACGTGATGAAGGTGGTCTCGTCAAAGCACACCCGCCCGCGGCTCGCCAAAATCTGGGCCGAACTGATCCCCGGGATCGTCTCCACCGGATGCCCGCAGGCCGCCTCGATGCGTTCCAAGAACTGAAACCCCGAAAAGTGAATGTCACCCATGAAGACTACCACGCACCGCTTGCCTGCGTGGTGCAGTTCCGCCACCTCAGCCAGGCGCGCCGTCTGGTCGCGGTAGTTCATTCCAATGGTGCGGCAGCCCGGCTGAATGTGGGGCCGCGCCACGTCGAGGACGGCGTCAAAGCCCGCCACAACGTCCGCCTCAGCGATGAGATCACGGCCGCGCAGGGTGAGATAGTTGGGGTCGCCGGGGCCGGCGCCGATGCAGTGGATCATAAGGTGAGGCAGAGGGTGGAGGAGAGTGAGGGAGCGAGGGAAGGGAAGTACAGGTGGACGTAAGAGGCGTGGAGATTTTGCTGCCGGAAGCCTTCGCGGCGGCTGACTCCGTTGCGGCGCCGGGCCACCTCCCAGGCGTTCGCCCGCGCGCCTTCCTCGCTCCAGCGCGAATAGTGGAATTCGTGCCCGTAGTGAGGCGCCTCCCCGGGCTGGGAAACGCTGCAGTACCCGAAGTTTTGCAGGGCACGCGTCATTTCGACTGCCCCGGGCACGACGCCGGCCATCGGAAAACGCTCCCCCTCCAGCGTGAGGATTGCCTCGGAAAGGAGCATGAGGCCGCCGCACTCGGCGTAGCAGGGGAGCCCTCCGCGGACGGCGTCCCCTAGCGAACGGAGCAGGGGGGTGTTTTTGGAAAGCGCGGAGGCGTACACCTCGGGAAAGCCCCCGCCCAACACCAGTCCGTCGATGCCCGTGGGGAGTGCCGCATCCCGCAGCGGCGAAAACGGAACCAGCTCCATGCCGCGTTCCACCAGCCACTCAAGGTTGGCTTGATAATAGAAGTGAAACGCCTCGTCTTGAGCGATGCCCACCCGGCGGCGGCGGGTGTTCGGCGCGGCTAGCAATGAAGCGTCCACCCGAATCGCCAGTGGGGCGGGCTTGCGGGCAAGCGCGGCAAAGGCGTCCAGATCCAGTGTGCGCCTGGCGATTTCTACAAGTTCCCGCCGGTTCGGCAACGGACGTTCCTGTGCCGCCTGCAGGCCGAGGTGGCGTTCCGGCCAGTCCAGCGCTGCCATCTTTGGAATCGCCCCCAGCACGGGAATCCCTGTCGGAAGCAGCGCCTCCCTCAAATACTCCGTGTGCGAATCCCCGCTCACCCCGCTGAGAACCACGCCGGCGATTCGGTCCGGGCTGGCTTCCGCTAAAAAACCGCGCAGCCCCGCCGCGAGCGAACGCCCTGCCTTTGCCGCGGGCACGCTCAGCACGACGGGCCAGCCCAGCCACCGGGCCATTTCCATGGTGCTGCCCTCTTCCGAAGTCGGGTGTGCGCCGTCAAAAAGCCCCATGACCCCTTCGAGCACGCCGATGGCCGAGCGGGTGTGCGTGCGCGCCTCCTCCAAAACGCGCTCCCGGCCCATGAGCCAGGCGTCCAGATTGCGCGAAGGCCGGCTGGCGTAACGGTTGTGGTAGCCGGGGTCGATGTAATCCGGCCCCGCTTTGAAGGGCTGCACGGGAAGCCCGCGCGCCTCCAGGCCGGCGAGCAGCAGACAGCTCAGCACGGTTTTCCCGCTGCTGCCGTGCATGCCGGCCAGCACAAAGCCGCCTGCCTGCGCCCCGGTGGAATCCGCGCTGTGGGTAGCCGGCGTGGAAATCAAAATTCGATTCCCCTCCGGGCGGAAACCCCCTTGTCAAAGTGGTGTTTGATCTTGCGCATTTCGGTGACGACATCGGCCAGTTCCATCAGCGACTCGTGGGCATACCGGCCGGTGAACACCAATTCCACCTGCGGGGGTCGGGCTTGGGCCAGCTTGAGCGCACGTTGGACCGGGATCAGGTTCCGGTGGATGCAGTAGTTGATTTCATCGACGATGACCAGGTCGTGGGCGCCGGCTAGGAGCACCTCCTCCAGCTTGTCCATTTCCGTGGCGAGGGCCACGGTCATGGCCTCCACGTGTTCGGGAATGTGTTTGCTGCGCGAAAGGATCCAGTCCTGCTCTACATTGGTGTAGGTGAGATTGGGATGGAGCCCCGGACAGATGGCCAGTTCTCCGGTTTTCCAGCGCGGCTTCATCATCCGGAGGTAGTACACCCGGAACCCACAGCCGAGTGCGCGCAGCATCAGGCCCATGGAGGCGGTGCTCTTGCCCTTGCCCTCGCCGGTGTAGATTTGAAAGGCGCCGTGTTTAAGGTTTGGTGTTGTTTCCATTGGTAATCTGACCTTTGAGCTTTACGGGCGGGGCGGAGGGAAGCGGTTCAAACCTCCGGTTGAAGTCGGGCTTGAGCACCTCTTCGGGCACGGGCGGCAGCACCACCGGTTTCGGTTTGAGCGACTGCCGCGCCTGCAAACCCGCCGCCAGCACAAACACGCACAAAAACGCGACGCCCCAAAACCAGCTCAGCACCCGGGTGATGTCCCCGGGCTGTGCCGGCCTGGCGTTGGCGTTAAACACTGGTCCGCGCTGCGGAACGCCGTCGTAGGAGTTGGTGCCGCCGAGGCGCACCCCCAGCGCCCAGGCAGCGGCCGCCTCGCTCCAGCCCGCGTTCGGGCTGGCGTGCTTGGCTGAATCTTCCATCACCGCGAGCGTGTAGCGAAAGCCCCGCGGCAAAAGCGACGCGAGCGCGCACAACCGCGCCGGCAGGTAGCCGAGCGCATCGTCCGCGACTGCGGAGAACTTGCCCATGAGTTCGTAGCGCGCGTTCCGGTGGCCCACGATCGAATCCAGCGTGTTGGCCGTCCGGTACACGAGTGCAGCGGGCGCCCCTCCGATGGCCGCCCAAAACAGCGGGGCGACAAAGCCGTCGGTGGTGCTTTCCGCGACGGCCTCCACTGCCGCCCGGCTGATGCCGGCCGCGTCCAGGCTGTGGGTGTCGCGGCCCACGATGGCGCCGACCCGCAACCGCGCTTCGTTCAGATCGTCCAACACCAGCGGCGCCACCACCGCTCGCGCGTGTCGGTCGAGGTCCCGCCCGGCCAGAGTCTGGTAGATGATGAACGCGTCCCAAAACCAGGCCATCGGCGTGCCCACAAGTGAAAGGGTGTGACGGATGAAAAAGTAGCCCGCCAGCAGGCTGCCGCACACCGACACCCAAAGAATCATCCCGCTGAAAACGGTGCGTCCCAAAACGCGCGACCAGATCTCTTCAAAGGGTCCGCACAGCGCGCCGGCGACCCGGGTCACATGCGGCCAGCCCTGCGGGTCACCCACGAGCACGTCCAAACCCACCGCAAAAAGAAACTGGAGCGCGTCAGTCTTCCACATAACGCCACAACGCCTCCAGGTTCAGATGTTCTTCGATGAGATCGGCCATGCTCGAATAAAGCGCCTTTCTCTGTTCGCGAAAGCCTACAGCCGCAGTTTTGTGCGAACTCAACCCGCCCAGACGCGCCACTTCGCGCCGGAGCGACGCGGACTCGAAAAGCCCGTGGAGATAAGTCCCCCACACCCGGCCGTGCCGCAACCCCTCTCCTCGCTGCAGCCCGCCCTCGACAAGGGTGACCAGATTCCCGCACGGGGCGAGGCTGCGGCTGCGGCCCATGTGGATTTCATAGGCCTCCCAGAAGTCAGTTGCAAAGTGGACCTCCACCGTGCGCACCTCCTTTTCTGCCTCAAACCACGTTTCCATCGGCAGCAGGCCCAGCCCCTGGCAGTCGCCACGTTCCCCCGCAACGCCGAGTTCATCCACCAAACGCTGCCCCAGCATCTGGTAGCCTCCACAGATCCCGACGACCAGCGCCCCCCTCGAATGTGCCCGCAGGATGTGCTCGTCCAGGCCCGTTTCCCGCAGCCAGGCCAGGTCCGCCAGCGTGTTCTTGCTCCCCGGCAGCACGATCACCCGCGCCTCCTCGAGCTGCTGGCCCCGCTCGACCCACTCCACCCGGACGCCCTCGTCCAGCTGCCAGGGATTGGTGTCCTGTCCGTTGGAGAGGTGCGGAAACCGGATCCAATGGATCGGATCCCCAAACTCCCGCGCGCCGGGCTCCTCGGAAAGGCTGTCCTCGTTCTCCGGCTGCAGTTGGGCGCGGTAGGGGAGGGTGCCCAAAAACGGCGCGCCAAAGTGCGGGGCAAAGTAGCGTTCCGCATCGGCAAACAGAGACAGGTCGCCCCGGAATTTATTCACCACCAGCCCGCAGCAGCGTTCCCGGTCCCTGGGCTGGAGGAGCGCCCAGGTGCCTGCCGCCTGTGCAAAAACTCCCCCCCGCTCGATGTCCGCCACCAACAGCCAGCGGCCGTCCAGATGGTGCACCGGGCGCAGGTTGACCAGATCCCGCTGGAGCAGGTTTAACTCGACCGGGCTGCCCGCCCCCTCCAGCACCAGGGCGTCGCAACGGGTTTCCCAGTAGGCGAGGCTTTCGGTCACCGACGGCCAGAGGGTCTCGATCAGTTTGTAATAGTCGGCCGCGTGGATGTGGCCCTCCGCCTTGCCCAGGCGCACCAGCTGGGAGCCGGATTTGCCAGTGGGCTTGAGTAAAATGGGATTCATGCGCACCGAGGGCGCCAGGCCGCACGCCTCCGCCTGCACTGCCTGCGCCCGCCCAATCTCGCCGCCGTCATGGGTGACGGCCGAGTTGTTGGACATGTTCTGCGCCTTGAAGGGGGCGACCCGCACTCCCTTCCGGCGCAACCACGCGCACAGCGCCGTTGCCATCCAGCTTTTGCCGCTGTTGGAAGAGGTGCCCAGCACGCTGATGGCCTTCATGCGGCGTTTTCTGGCAGCCGGCCTCACTGTGGCCGCGCCCCCGAGCGCCTCGCGGAGGGCCGCGAGCAGTTGGTCATTTTCAGCCTCGGTACGGACGGCTACCCGGAAGTGGCTTTCAGCGTCGAGCCCCTCAAAACCGCGGCAGACCCGGATCAAGATCCCGTCCCGGCCGAGTGCCTCCTCCAGGCGCGGGGCGCTGGCATTCCGCGTGTGGACCAGCAGGAAGTTCGTGTCCGACGCATACGGGCGCAGGCCGGGCAGCGCCCTCAGGGACTCGCTCAGGGTGTGGCGGATTGCTGGCAGTTGCGTGAGGCTGGCCAGCATCGCCTCATGGTTTTCGGTGGTCAGGTTTTGGAGCGCCCACGCCTCCGCCACTCCATTGAGCGACCAGGGCGCCTGGATCAAGCGCATCCGTGCCATCCAGACCGGGTTGGACGTCGCCACAAAGCCGAGGCGCAGGCCGGGCACCGCCCAGCTTTTGGTCTGCGCGCGCAGGAGTAGGACGTTCGGGTGCTGTGCGAGGCGGCCCAGAAACGACACCTTTTCGTGGCCGGGGACAAATTCGATGAAGGCCTCGTCCAGAATCCAAGCCACCCGCGAAAGGCGCGGGTCGCGGATCAGGTCTTCAAGCCCTAGGACCAGATCGCCGCAGGGATTGTTGGGGTGCCCCAAAATGACGACATCCACGCCAGCGAGGGTGTCCGGGTCCAGAAGCGACGTCGTCTCTTTCCCCAGTCGGTGGAGACCGGTGGTTGCAATGTCTGCTGCCGCACACGCCCGCCGGTAGTCCGCAAAGCATGGATCCAGGAGCAGTGCGCGCTTGCCGCTAAAAAGGCGGACGGCCAGATAAAGACCTTCGATTGCGCCGGCTGTCGGGAGGAGGTGAGTCTCCTGCACTTGGTAAAGCGCGCCGAGTTGCGCGCCAACGGAAGCCCCGTCGGCTTCGGGATACGCCGCCACGGCGGCGGAGAGCGCGACCGCGCCGGGCAGAGCGGGGGGCGCCCAAAAGGCGTTTGTGTTGACGCTGAAGTCCAGCCGGACCGGCGTCCCAAAGCGCTCCTGCGCCTCGCGCCGGCGCCCTCCGTGGAAAGCCTGGCTCATGGGCGTCGCTCTCCTTTGAGATGGAGCGGCAAACCGGCCACTTGAAATTCCACGTCATCCGCAAGCGCTGCGACAAGCTGGTTGGCACGGCCGCTCAAATCCCGAAACGCCCGTCCCTCGGGGCTGGACGGGACCAGCCCCATTCCGAGCTCGTTGCTGACAATATAGAGCTCCAGTCCGCTTCGGCGCGCCTCCTCCAGCGCCGCCCGCAGCCGTCCGAGTAGATCCGATTCGGAGACGGTTTCAGAGTGGTAGGAAAGCCAAAGCGTCAGGCAGTCCAGTACCACGGTGCGCCCACTCAACTCCCCGAAGAGCGTAGCAAGGTCAAACCGGTTTTCCACCGTCTGCCAATCGGAGGGGCGTCTGGCGCGGTGCGCATCGATCCGCTCGGACATCTCGCCGTCGGCAGGCCCCTCGGCATAGGTGGCCACGTAGGTCACCGGCCGCCCCGAAAGCCGGGCCAGCGCCTCGGCTCTAGCGCTTTTGCCGCTGCGCGCCCCGCCCAGAATGATCGTGATTCGGGCACTCATGCGCGGGAGCAGGCAATCGCCAGCACGGCCAGTTCGGTGATTTGAACGGTCGCCCCCAGGCAGTCGCCTGTAATGCCGCCGATCCGTTTTTGAAAGAACCCGGCCGCCACAAACACCACCAGCGTGACCCATGCGAGGATCGGGACGGCGTTCAGCGGAAAGAGCAGCAGGCACGCCGCCGCGGGTGGGAGCAGCGCCGCCACAAGTTTTGGACGTGGCAGGCGTTCGCAGAAGGGGCGCGCCCGGCCGGGATCATTCCCTACGTGGGGCTGCAGGTGCAGCATTCCCACCGCGGCCGCCCTTCCCAGAAAATGCGCGATGAAGACGGCGCGACACGCGAGAAACAGGCCTCCGTCAAGCAGTTCGCACAAAAAAATCCACTTCGCAGAGAGTGCGAACCAGAGGGCCAGCGCGCCAAAGCTGCCCAGCCGGCTGTCTTTCATGATTTCCAGCCGGCGCGCCGGCGTCGTCCCGCCGAACAGGCCGTCCGCGCTGTCGGCCAGACCGTCCTCGTGGATGCCGCCGGTCAGCAAAACACCGGCGAGCATGCACAGAAGCGCGGCGATCTTTGCCGGAAAAGCCAGCGATCCCAGCGCCAGGGCCCCCATCGCAGCAAGCCCGACCAGCCCGCCCACCACTGGAAAAAATGCGACCGACGCCGCCACTGCCTCCCGGGAGTGGACGCACCACCGCCCCACCGGCACGCGGGTGAGCAGCATCAGGGCCGTCAGAAACTCGTTGAGCGTACGCTTCATCTGGGAGGGGGCTGTGGTTTTGGGTGGGCTTCGCTCACTCCGGCCGACTCAAAGGTCGCCATCTCAGAAAGGAGCCTCGCCGCCGCCCGCAGCAGCGGGAATGCCAAAGCCGCGCCCGTGCCTTCCCCCAGGCGGAGTCCCAGATGGAGCAGGGGGGTGGCGCCCAGTTTTTCGAGCAGCAAAGCGTGTCCGGCTTCCGCCGATTGGTGTGCAAAAAAGCAGCAGTCCAACGCGGCTGGGTCCATGCGTGCAGCCACAAGGGCGGCGGCCGACGCGATGAAGCCGTCCACCAGCAAAGGCAGGCCGGCTTCGGCGGCCGCTAGGATGCAGCCGGTCATTGCGGCGATCTCGTAGCCCCCGACGCACTCGAGCCAATGGCGCCCGGAGGTTTTATCGTGTAGATTCACGGTGTATGTATCCAGCGCTTGCTCGATCAATTGAACCTTCCGGAGCAGCCCCGCGGCATCCACTCCGGTTCCGCGCCCGGCCACCGCCGCGGCTGGAGCCGGCAGCAGCGCGGCACAGAGGGCGGCGGCTGAGGTGGTGTTGCCGATGCCCATTTCACCGATGGCCAGCACGTCGACACGGTCGGCGAGCGCGAGGCGCACTTGTTCGCGCCCCGCCTCCATGGCGGTGTCGCACTCCTGCGCACTCATGGCGGGTTCCCGGCTGAAGCAGCGGGTGCCTCTGCGGGCGGCGCGCTGGAAGAAGTTCGCTCCCAGGGCGGGCCCTGCCGCATCGGGCGCGTCGACCCCGGTGTCAATCACGTGCAGCGAGGCGCCGGCCGCCCGCGCCAGCACGCAGATGGCCGCGCCGCCGGCCAGGAAGTTCCCCACCATCTGGGCGGTGACCTCCGACGGGTAGGCGCTCACCCCGCGGGCGGCGATGCCGTGGCTGCCTGCAAAGACACACACCCGGAAGGTCTCCGCCTTGGGAAAAACTGTTTTCTGGAGCAGACCGAGCCGCACCCCCGTGCTCTCGAGCAGGCCGAGGGAGCCGGGGGGCTTTGTCTGGACGCTCAGTCTTTGCAAAAGGGCGCGTTCGAGTTCCGCACCTCCGGTCGGGATGCTCTCAAACTGCTGCTTGCCCGCTGGGGGCACTGGATGGGTGGGCATGGTTCGTCCTGAAAAGGAGAGACCTGCGGCCGCCCAGCAAGACGAGGCGGGCGTCTTCCGACACCCGCTCGGCTCAGAGGCGGACACACCGATCCCTCATTCCTCTTTTTCGCGAAGAAGGTTTGGCGTCGGACGACCAGACCCTCACGGGTCCTGCCCTCCGGCGAATGAGTTGTGGGTGCCTCGAATGTTCTGGCTCCCGGCTCTGACTGGAGAGCGGCTTGGCGGCCAGTCTTCCAATCCCCTCGCTCCCGCCTTCACCCCAGCCGAAGCAGGGATTGGCATTTTGGGAGTCCGTCCCCGGTTACAGCAGCGCGACTGCCTCCGGTTTGCACGGAGTTCCTCGCAGCACCAACAAACAGCGATGGTCAGCCCTCGGCCGCGGCTCGGCAAGGGGAATTGCTTTCTCAAATGCGGCGTGAACCTGGTTGAGATTCGATTTGGGGGCCAACGGAGGAGCGGGGCGTGGAGTTGGGGTTTCTTGCGCTGGAATTTGGGCGGAAATCGTGAAATCCTTAGGAGTGAGCCAGCGCAGGAAAAAATCATCGGCCAGGGGGGCGTCCAAAGGAAGAAACGGGTTATCCCAGTGTACGGAAATCGTGCTTTTGGAGCAGGAGCCCCTGCGGAAAAAGGCGGCGGCCGAGTGTGCAAAGGAGATGGCGAGGCTTGAGCGACTGCGGGCCGAGTGGGCGAGGTTTGAGAAGGAGGACCAGCCGTTGTTTGCGCGGTGGATGGCGCACCAGTTCGGGACGCTTTTAACCCTGCTGCGTGAGGGAGAACAGGAGCTTCGGGAGAAGATGAACCTCATTGAGGAGGTGGAGCTTGTCGTTCTTCTGGGATACGCGCGCAACCACCGGGCCGCCTACAAAGAGGTTCTGGCACGGCGGGCTGCCCCTCCGGATAAACCTAGCAACGGGCATGCGGGTTGGAGGGACGAGGATCAAAGTCCCTTTGAGGAGTTTACCTCGGCGGGGCTCGACGGGGAGGATGAGGAACTTTTGTTTCACGAGTTTCTCGAAATCCACATGGGAGTCTTCGCAGAGGACATCAGCAAGGCCGAGTACAAGCGGCTTTTTGCGGAGTTTAAGAAGAAAGTGCTTGGCCAGGAGCCTCCGCCACCCCCGAAAAAAGGGGGCAACCGTGTGCAAGGGGCCAAGTCTCCGGAGGCTGATAGCCCCGGCGTTTCCCGGCTCAAAGACATCTACCGGCAGTTGGTGCGCCGCCTGCACCCAGACGCCCGGACCGATGCCAAGGACGGGGTGGGTGCCCTTTGGCACGAAGTGCAGGAGGCCTACGAAAAGGGGGATTTGGAGCGGTTGGAGAGGCTTTTTGCGTTGAGCGAGGTGACTGCAGGGGCGGTTGCCGGGACCTCCTTTTCCCAGATGGGTGCCGCACTTCAGGAATTACGGCGCTCCATTCAGGCGATGCTGCGGAGTTTGAGCGGGGCGAAAAAGGACCTCGCTTGGAAGTTCAGCGAGACGCCCGACAAGTCGGCCCTGCAGGCCCGAGTTGAGACGGATCTTCGCGCAGACCGCGGGCGGCAGATGTCGTTGCTGGCGGAAATGGACGCCACGCTGGCCAGCTGGGAACCGAAAGAGCGGCGCCCGAGTTCGAAGCGCCGCTCCCGCTGACGGGCGCGTTTTCGAGCGCCCACGGCGGGCTGTGGGGCTGTCCGTCACGCCGCTTGTGGTTTGATAATCCGTGGAATCTGTGGGTCCGGAGTTACCTACCTTTGATGCAAAGGTTGAGCGGGTCCTCAGGAGAGAATACCCCGTGGACCCAGCAAGAAAGGAAGTGGAGCCTAGGGGATTCGAACCCCTGACCTCCTCAATGCCATTGAGGCGCTCTACCAACTGAGCTAAGACCCCTTTTCTTGAGGGGCCAGATCGTACGCATCCGAGTCCGTGGCGGCAAATCTTTTATCAAAAAAGACGTGCTCCGGATTGGGTTCGTAAATTACCTCCGGCCCGAGGCGGCTGAATGAGTACCTCTGGGCGCAACGGATGTTACTCGAAGGGCTTCAGAGAACCGCCGCCCGGCAAAAAGGTAATTTGGTGCGCCCCTGTCAGTCGTTTGGATGGCACAGTTCTCAAACCGCCTCAGACACCCCGCTTCGCACTGGTTTTCCAGCCGCGGCGTCTGGCGATCCGCGCGTAGGCTTTCACCCGGCGCAGCCAGCGCCGCGCCCAGGCAAACTCCACCGCCAAGATCGCCAACCCCGCCGGAATCACCACGATCGCGGGCCCCGGAGTCACAATCATGACGACCCCCACCAGCACCACGGAGGTGCCAACCGTGGCCACCACCATTTTCTTTGCCAGCCGCAGGGCTCCATTCTCCGGTTGGTAAGCGTAGGTCGCCGGATAAATCCAGCGGCGCCACCCGGAGGGAATCTTGGAGCGGGCCATTGTGAAATCCTCGCTAGAGGGCGAGGAAATTTTGCAGCAACTTTTTGCCTTCGAGGGTTAGGATGGATTCCGGATGAAACTGCACCCCGTGGATGGGGAACTCCCTGTGGCGAAGCCCCATAATCTCGCCCTCTGCTGTCTCAGCGCTGATTTCGAGGCAGTCTGGGAAGGATTCGCGCCGGACCAGCAGCGAATGGTACCGGGTGGCCTCAAAGGGGGAGGGGATGTTGGCGAAGACGCCCTTGCCGTCATGCAGGATGGGGGAGGTCTTGCCGTGCATGAGGCGACCAGCGCGGACGACTTCTCCACCGAAGACGTCCCCAATGCACTGGTGTCCGAGGCAGACGCCAAAGAGGGGCAGGCGCGGACCAAAGGCGCGGATGACCTCGTTGGAAATGCCGGCTTCCTTTGGGGAACAGGGGCCGGGGGAGATGCAGATGCGTTCGGGTTTGAGGGCCTCGATTTCGGCAAGGGTGATCTCGTCGTTGCGTTTGACGCTGATCTGCGCGCCCAGTTCGCCGAAGTACTGCACCAGATTGTAGGTGAATGAGTCGTAGTTATCGATGACGAGCAGCATAGGATACCGGAAGTCAGGGGTTGAGCGGTGCGGTGGCGCGGGCGCGGCCGATGGCGGCCATCATGCCCATGGCTTTGCTCACGCACTCCTGGTGCTCCCCTTCTGGGGTGGAGTCGGCCACCACACCCGCACCGGTTTGGACGTAGGCCCGTCCGTTTTTGAGCACGACGGTGCGCAGCGCGATGCACGAGTCGGTGTTGCCGTCGAAGCCGAAGTACCCCACGGCCCCAGCGTACACGTCGCGCTTGTGTTTTTCGAGCTGTCCGAGCACCTGCATCGCGCGGATCTTGGGCGAGCCCGAGACGGTTCCCGCCGGAAAGGTGGCGCGCATGACGTCAAAAGCGGTCTTGTCCGGGCTCAGCTCGCCGGTGACATGCGAGACGATGTGCATGACATGGCTGTAGCGCTCGATGGTCATGAAATCGGTGACCCGCACCGTACCGAACTTGGAGATGCGCCCGACGTCGTTGCGCGCTAGGTCCACGAGCATGAGGTGCTCCGCCCGTTCCTTCGGATCGGCCAGCAACGCGGCAGCGTTGGCATCGTCCTCGGCGGGATTGGCGCCCCTGCGTTTGGTGCCGGCAATGGGACGTATCTCGACGCGGCCTTCGGTGGCGCGTACGTGCACCTCGGGAGAGGAGCCCACCAGGGAGAAGCGCCCTGCCAATTTCAGACAGAACATGTAGGGAGAGGGGTTCACGTCGCGCAGTGTGCGGTAGAGCGTGAGCGGATCGCCGGTGAACTCCGTTTCAAACCGCTGCGAAGGCACGATTTGAAAGATGTCTCCCGCATGGATGTACTCTTGGCTCACGCGCACCATCGCCATGTACTCTTCCCGCGTGGTGTTGCTGAGCGCCTCGGCCGGGGGCACCGGTTCGGCGGGCACGGGCAGTTGGGGCAGGCAGGTGGGTTGCGCAAGGCGCTCGAGAATCTCACGCGCGCGCTCACCGGCCGCGGTGTAGGCGGCGTCGGCGTCCGCAGGGGTGGGGACGTGCGCGTTGACCAGAACGCGCATGCGGCGGATGCGGTGGTCAAAGATAACGACCGTGTCCGTCAGAAAAAACAGGGACTCGGGCAGGTCGAGCGGATCCGGCTGTGGTTCCCCGGTGGACGGTTCAAAAAAACGGATCGCGTTGTAGGAGAGAAAGCCCACTGCACCGCCGGTAAAGCGGGGCCCTGCGGCGTCCTCCAAACCGGGCGGTTTGACCCAGCGGTAGCTGGAAAGAAGACGCTCGAGCTCCTCAAGGGGGTCCTTGGCGAAGGAGTACTCCCGCGTTTGCCCGTCCTCAGTCAGCCGGACGTGGCGGCCGTGGGTTTCGAGCACCACCCTGGGATTGGTGCCCACAAAGGAATAGCGCCCGGCCTGCGCGCTGTTTTCAGCCGACTCCAAGAGAAAGCTGTATCCGCCGGAGTCGAGTTTCTGGAACGCGGAGACGGGGGTCTCCACATCGGCGAGAAGCTCGGTCCAGACTGGGATGAGGTTTCCCTGCTGGGCAAGGGCGAGGAATTCCGTCCTCGAGGGAAGAAGAGGCGGGAGGGCCATGGGTTAGGCCTTCGTGGAGTAGGTGTTTTCCGGGTCGAACACACGCGTCTCGGAGACGGGGAGGGGGTTTCCCTGGGAGTCGACTTCCTGGAAGAAGCAGGATTCGTGGCCTGTGTGGCAGGCGCCGCCGGTCTGTTCGACTTCAAAAAGGAGCGTGTCGTGGTCGCAGTCGACGTGAAAATGGAGCACCCGCTGGGTGTGGCCGCTGGTTTCGCCTTTGAGCCAGTATTTTTGACGGGAGCGGCTCCAGTAGTGCATGAGCCCCGACTCGAGGGTGGTTTGGAGCGAATGGGCGTTCATCCAGGCCATCATGAGCACCCGCTTGGAGGAGGCGTCTTGAACAATGGCGGGGATGAGGCCGTCGGAGTTGTATTTCAGGGGCAGTTTCATGCGTGGAGTGGCTCTGGACTATAGCATCCCTCGCACAGGAGTCACCAGCGCGCCGTGCGGACATTCTGCACGCAAGGGGAGGCGTGGGGCGGCGTCCCGCGGGCAGGGAACCGGCGAGCGTCGCTATTTTTGGTGCGATCTACGGGTTTTCCGGCGTCCTTGGAGCAGGTCTGAGGAGGTGAGCTTGAAACCCAACCCGGCCCAGAAGACGGAGCCGCCGTGGATCTCATATTGGTCGCGGACCGGGGCGGAAGCGCTGAGCAGGGGCGGGTAAAAGCTGAGCGGGACAGAAATGGACCTTCCGTCGGCGAGATCGAAATGAAGCACAGAGGCAGTGAGCCAAACGGCCTCCACTGGAGGCGGCGTGCGCGAAGGCCGTGCGGATGAGGAAGAGTTGGCCATTGAGAGGGCGGTCTTGTGCTATATACTGGAAAGCCGTCGGTGGGAACTGCAGGGCTTCCCACTGCTGCCGGCCATGTGCGCTTGTTGTTGCCAGCGCCATCCGCTCTCGTCCATCTGCCTGCTTACCGTTGGTAGTTTCACCCCAAACCGTTTGTTTTATCCATCGTGCAAGATTTTACCGGAGGAGGAATCCACGCCCTACCCAGCCGCACCACCCGTTCCTCGGGCGATCCTGAGTTTGACCTTCGTATCCACCAGCTGGTCGCCGACTGGGGCGGGGACGAGCGGTTGTCAGGAATGACAGAGGAACTCATTATGACAGCCCTCAAACTCGCCAGAGACAAAGTTGGGGTGGCAGACATGAAGGTGTTTAACCGGTCCCTGCGGGAAATGCGCAATGCGGGTCGGGTCTTTGCCCCCTACAAGGAGCGGCGAAAGATCTCGGTCTTCGGTTCGGCGCGGACTGCCCCGGAGGAAGAGGAGTTTCAGGCGGCCGAAAAGTTCGCGGCGCGGGCCCAGGAGCGGGGGTACATGATCATCACCGGCGGTGGGGACGGGATCATGGGGGCGGCGCAGCGGGGGGCTGGAAGGGAGGACTCGTTCGGGCTCAACATCCGGTTGCCCTTTGAGCAGCGTTCCAACGAGACGATTCACGGCGACCAGAAGCTGGTGAACTTCAATTATTTTTTCACCCGCAAGCTGCACTTTGTGAAGGAGTCGCACGCCGTGGTGCTGTTTCCAGGGGGGTTCGGCACAATGGACGAGGCGTTTGAGGTGCTCACCCTCATGCAGACCGGCAAGGCGCGGATCCTGCCGGTGGTGATGGTCGACAAGGAGCACGGCTCCTACTGGAGGACGTGGAACAGTTTTCTGGCGGAGTATCTTCTCAAATTGGGGCTGATCTGCGCCGAGGATTTTCACCTTTTCAAGGTCACCGACAATCTGGAGGAGGCCATTTCCGAGATAGAGCAGTTTTACCGTAATTTTCATTCCTACCGCTGGGTGGGCGAGCGGTTTGTGTTGCGCATCCAGCACGCCATCACGGACGCCGCCGTCCTCGAATTGCGGGAGCGCTTCGAGGATATCGTGGGAACCAACGCGCTCGAGCAGACCGTGAGTCTGCCCGAGGAGCAAAACGAACCGGAACTGGCCGAATTGCCCCGGATTGTCTTCATTCCGGCGCGCAAGAATTTCGGTCGGTTTCGGCAGTTTATCGATGCGGTCAACGTGGCGCCCTGGGCCTGATTTTTAAGCTTATGCGTTCGAACTTTTCGGCTGAGGCGGAGTGGCGGGCAGGAACGGGTTTCCTGCTGGCGGGTGCGCCCGCGGCGGAGCCGGAACTGGATGAGGACGTCGAACTGGACGCCGCCTGGAACGTCATCGTGCACAACGACCCGGTGAACTTGATGTCCTATGTGGTGAAGGTTTTCATGAAGGTGTTGGGGTTTTCTCTAGAGCGGGCGGAAAAGCACATGCTGGAGGTCCACCAAAAGGGGCGCTCGGTCGTATGGACTGGCGAGCGGGAGAAGGCCGAGCTGTATGTGCAGCAACTCCACTCCTATCTGTTGCTGGCGACCCTGGAAAAATCTCTATGAGCCGCAAACTGACCCTCCGGACGAAGGATTCAAAAACGCTTATTTTGAGCGGAATGGATGAGTTTCTAGGCGGCCTGATGCGGGACATCCCGCTGTTGGGGACGCCTTCCTCCCAGTCGGAGCAACGGCTGTTTCCGGATCCGACGGGGGGGCGTGAGGCCGAGGCGGACGCGGATTGGCGCGAGTTTGTGCGCCCTGAGCTCGAGGACTACTTTGCCGCGAATCGGGACGTGGTGGAGGAGGATCTGGAGGGAATGCGGGAGTCCAAGGGCGGCGGGCTGGAGGTAGAAATTCCAATGGCGCACCTTCCCCAGTGGATTCATGCGCTCAACCAGGCGCGGCTCGCGCTGAACACCAAGCACAACCTGGGGGAACGGGAGCTGGAGGAGGACGACGAGCTGTCTGGGGAGGTGGGATTAGTGCTGTTTCACATCCAGTTTTACGGCCTGCTCCAGGAGTGGATGCTTTCGCTGGTGGACTCCCTTTGAGCCGAAGTTTGGATTGAGCGCGGTGCTGGAGCTGCGGCCGCACCGGTCCTCCTGTGGCGCACCACCGGCCGGGCCCCTTTTTGGCTTTGCTGGAGGAACAGTTTTGTCAGCCGCCCGCTGTTCTGGATAAATGGGCAGGGCCGCTGCTTCTCGGATTTCCCGGGGCACGCCTCCTCCCACCCCACCCATGAAACGACTGCTTTTCCTTCTCTGTGCATTCTTGCTCCCCATTGCTGGGCATTCCGCCCCGGCCCTTGCGGGAAAGCGGCCCAACATCATTTTCCTCCTCACCGATGATCAAGGGTACGGCGACCTCTCGGCGCACGGGAATCCGGTGCTCAAAACCCCCAATCTGGATAAACTGGGTGCGGCAAGCGTCCGTTTTACGGATTTTCACGTCAGCCCGACCTGTGCTCCCACCCGGAGCGCTCTGCTCACGGGCCGGCATGAGTTCAAGAACGGGGTGACCCACACCATTCTGGAGCGCGAGCGGCTCACGCTCAAGGCCACCACCGTCGCCCAGTTGCTTCAGAAAAGCAGCTACACCACCGGGATTTTCGGGAAGTGGCACCTTGGTGACGAGGCGGAGTACCAGCCCGGGCGGCGTGGTTTTGACGAGGTCTTCATCCACGGGGGCGGAGGCATCGGCCAGATCTTCCCTGGCTCCTGCGGCGACGCGCCAGACAACCACTACGTTGATCCCGCAATCCTGCACAACGGGACCTTTGAGAAAACCAAGGGCTACTGCACTGACGTGTTTTTTGAGCAGGCCACTCGCTGGATCGACTCCCAGCGCAAATCGGGCAAGCCCTTCTTTGCCTACATTCCCACCAACGCGCCGCACGGCCCCTACATTGCCCGTCCGGAGGACAAGGCGCTCTACGAGGGCAGGGGCCTTTCGCCGGATGAAGAGAGTTTTTTCGGCATGCTGCACAACATCGACACGAATGCCGGCAGATTGCTGGCCCGTTTGGAGGAGTGGGGCATCGCCAAGGACACGCTGGTGATTTTCATGAACGACAACGGTGGCACGGCCGGCACGAAGGTCTTCAATGCCGGGATGCGCAGCACCAAGGGCACGCCGTGGCTGGGCGGAACACGGGCGACCTCCTACTGGAGCTGGCCCGGCACGCTGACTCCGGGAGATTGTGCGGCCCTTGCCGCCCATGTGGACTTTTTCCCCACGCTGGTGGAATTGGCCGGTGTGAAGGTTCCTGAGGCGGTTCAGCCGCAGGTGGAAGGCCGCAGCCTCGTGCCGCTTTTGCAGAATCCAAAGGCGCCTTGGGCAGACCGCCACCTGGTCACGCATGTGGGCCGGTGGGAACGTTTTTCCGATCCGT
The DNA here is from genome assembly GCA_947478975.1 of Chthoniobacteraceae bacterium. Lineage (GTDB taxonomy): Bacteria > Verrucomicrobiota > Verrucomicrobiia > Chthoniobacterales > Chthoniobacteraceae > Chth-196. Next base: position 8,255 of record CANJYI010000002.1, on the reverse strand, counting down.
CAGAGGCCAAGTACCGTGCGGCCGCCGTGCGCAACACCCGGTGGGCAATGGTCAGCGATTCCAAGGGGACCGCGCCAAACTGGCAGTTGTTTGATTTGAGCGTGGATTACGGCCAGAAGACCGATGTGCTGGCGGTGCACCCGGAGGTGGCAAAAGAGCTGGCCTCCGCTTTCGACAAGTGGTGGGAGGAATGCCTGCCCTTGATGGTCAACGAGAAGGCCGTGGGGCCTGCGATCAACCCGTTTCAGGCGCTCTACTACAAGCAGTACGGGGGAAGCCCTACCGCGGAGGCCCTTACGGCAATGGATCCCCTCCGTCCCGTAGGCGGTGCGAAGCAGAAGAGGCAGGCGCCCGAAAGAAAGGCCGAGCCCGCCAAATAGCGTCATCTCTGACGCCGTGGGACCTCTGTGCGAAGTCTTCGTATTGGCGTTCCACGCTTCCTTCACCCCCGACTTGCGATTTCTCCGAAGAAAACTTCGACCAAAGACTCTTCCTACCCACATTCATGAAACTCTCACTCGCCATATCCGTATTCCTCGGCCTTTCGGCGGCCGCCTTTGCTGAAAACCGGGTTGTTTTTTTAGCGGGCGGACGCAGTCACGGCCCCGGTGAACACGAGTTCTTCGCCGGTTGCCAGCTCCTGGCCAAGGCGATCAACCAGCAGGAGGGGGTGGATTTGAAAGCCGAGGTCCTCAAGGGCTGGCCGGCGGATGAATCCGTTCTGGATGGAGCCAAGGCCGTGGTGATTTACGCCGACGGCACCAGCGTCGTCGGCAAGGGCTGGGAGAAGATGGACGCCCTCGCCAAAAAAGGGGTCGGCATCATGTTCATGCACTACGCGGTGCATCCGAGCGCGCCGGAGGGCGAAAAATACTACCGCCCCTGGATTGGCGGCGCGTTTGAAACCGGGTGGTCCGTAAACCCCCACTGGGTGGCGGACCTCAAGGCCCTGCCCAACCATCCCGTTTCGCGCGGGGTGACCTCCACCGTCGAGGCCTACGACGAGTTTTATTACAACATGCGGTTCCGTCCCGAGCGCGGGGAGGTGCTGGATTTGGTCACCGCCACGCCCACGCGCGAGCGGATGAAGCGCTACATCAACCTTTGGAACGAACACGGGGTGGCCGGACTGGACAAGCCGCAGTCCCTCATGTGGGGCGTTGAGAGGAAGGACGGCGGTCGGGGGGTGGGCTTCACGGGCGGGCATTACCACAGGAATTGGGCCGTGGACGGCTTCCGCACCTTGGCGCTCAACGCGATTGTCTGGGTGGCCGGGCTGGAGGTGCCCTCGGAAGGGGTGAAGTCCACCGCACTCAGCGAGGACGAACTCAACGCTAACCTGGACGACAAGGGTGCAAACAAGCCGCGTCTCACGTTGCCGAAGGCCGGCGAATTCAAGGCGCTGCCTGTCGCTGAGGTGCCAACCGAGCGGGAGGCGAAGTTCCCGAAGCTGGGCTCTGTCGCCCCTGCAGCGGGCAATGGAAACGCAAACGGGGCGTCTGCTACCAAGTCGGTTGCTGAAAGCAGCATCCTCACCAGTGGTTCCGCCGAGCGGTTGGTGCCCCTGACCGCGCAGCTCAAAGGAGCCAAGGAACTTTATCTGGTGGTTGATCCCGAGGGGGAAATCGCCTGCGACTGGTCCAACTGGATCGAACCGACCCTCGTGTTTGCCGACGGCACCCGCAAGGAGTTGAGCAGCCTGCCCTGGAAGTCAGCCACCAGCGGATGGGGCCAAGCCCGGGTGAATCTCAACATGGAGGGCAAGCCGTTTCGAATCGCTGGTAAGACGTACGAAAAAGGGATCGGAGTGCATGCTGCCTCCGTAATCGCCTACGACCTTCCGGCTGGGGTGGAACGACTGGAGACGCTCGTTGGCATTGACGACGGTGGCGCCATCCGGGCGGGGCAGCCTAGCGCCGCCAAGGTGCGCTTTCGCGTGTTCACCGCGCAGCCGCCAAAGCCCGGCTCGACGGTGGAGCCTATCGCCGCCGACTGGCCCACCGAGGTGCCGCCTGGCCTGTTTACCCTTCCCGAAGGACTGGAGGTCACTTTGTGGGCGAAGTCGCCCCACCTGCTGAATCCCACCAACATGGATTTTGACGCCCAGGGCAGGCTCTGGGTGGCCGAAGGGGTCAACTACCGCGGCAAAGCCAAGCGCCAGCCGGAAGGTGACCGTATTGTGGTTTTGGAGGATTCCACGGGACTCGGGGTCGCAGACAAATCCTCATTGTTTGTGCAGGAGCCGGGCCTTGCCGCCCCGCTGGGAATCGCGGTGTTTGAGAACCGGGTGGTGGTGTCACAACCGCCGGACCTGATTGTGTACACCGACGTCAACGGCGACGGGAAATTCGATCCCGCTGTGGACAAGAAGGAGGTGCTCCTGACCGGCTTCAACGGTCGGCAGCACGACCACAGCCTCCACAGCGTCACCGCAGGGCCGGATGGTCTCTGGTATTGGAATCAGGGCAACACCGGGGCGGAGTTCACCGACAAGTCGGGCAAGACCTTCCGCATGGGAAGCCCCTACCAGCTCCAGAACATCGCCGGACAACGCAGTGACGACGGCCATGTTTGGATCGGCGGCTTTGCGGCGAGGATGAACCCGGACGGAAGCCAGGTCTCGATCATCGGCCACAACTTCCGCAACAGCTACGAGCAGGCCGTCACTTCCATGGGCGACGTCTTCCAAAGCGACAACGACGACCCGCCCGCCTGCCGCGTCAGCGCGATGCTCGAGGGTGGCAACGCAGGGTTCGCATCCGCAGACGGCAAGCGGTCCTGGGCGGCGGACCGGCGTCCCGGTCAGGACGTACCCACCGCGGAATGGCGGCAGGAGGATCCCGGCACCATGCCCGCTGGGGATGTGTATGGAGGCGGTGCGCCCACGGGCGTTGTCTTCTATGAAAACGGCGCGCTGGGCGATAAATGGCAGGGGCTGCTCCTCGCCTGCGAATCCGGAAAGAACGTTATCTATGGCTACCACCCCAAGGCTGACGGTGCCGACTGGAAGCTGGAACGCATGGAGTTCTTCACCTCCAACAAGGAAAAGGAATGGGCTGGGTCGGACTTCCTTTCGGGCCGCACCACACGCACCGGCCTCAAAAACTGGTTCCGTCCGAGCGACGTTTGCGTTGGTCCAGACGGTGCGCTCTATGTGGCGGACTGGTACGATCCGGGCGTGGGCGGCCACGGCACGCGGGACGACCGGATGACGGGGGCGATCTACCGGATTGCGCCCAAGGGCTTCAAGTCCGTCGTCCCAAAGTTTGATCTGAACACCACGGAGGGCCAGATCGCCGCGCTCAAGAGCCCGGCGGTGAACGTGCGTTACAGTGGCTTCACCCGATTGAAGGCGCAGGGCGATAAGGCGGTGCCCGCGGTCGCCGAACTGCTTAAGGACGCGAATCCCTACATCCAGGCGCGGGCGGTGTTTTTGCTGGCGCAAATGGGGGAGGCGGGAAATGGGAAGGTGCGCGGGTTGCTGGAAGACGGCGACGCCCAGCGGAGACTGGTCGCCTACCGTGCGCTCAAGCGTGCGGGTGCGGACGGCTTGGCGCTGGCTAAGCGACTGGCGGGCGACGCATCAGCCGCCGTGCGTCGGGAGGTGGCGACAAGCCTGCGGGATGTGCCGGCGGCGGACAGCGTGCCGCTGTTGGCCAAAATTGGCGCGCAGTTCGACGGCAAAGACCGCGCCTATCTGGACGCAGTCGGCCTGGGCAGTGAGGGCAAGGAAGCAGCAGTGTACGCCGCGCTTTCCGGGGGCCGCTCCAAGGATCCGCTCGAGTGGAGCGAGGCCGCCGCCCGACTCGCGTGGCGGTTGCACCCGGCTGAAGCGGTTCCCTCTTTGGCGGCACGCGCTTCCTCCGCGAAGCTGTCGGCAGACCAGCGCAAATTGATGCTCACCGCGCTGGCCTTTTCCCCCAGTCAGGAAGCCTCCGCCGCCATGCTTGCCGCGGCCGCCGACAAGGCCTCCTCTCAGAGCGGCCTGGCGCTTTGGTGGCTTCTCAATAGGAAGACCAACGACTGGTCCGACCACGGCGTGGACGCGAAGCTCAAGACCGCCGGGCTCTACGATCCGGACAACATCAAGCTCACGGCGGTGGAGCTCCCTCCTCCGGTGCCCAACGCCCCGGCTCTTCCGGCCCCTTCCGAAATCGCCAAACTCGCCGGAGACGCCGTCCGCGGGAAGTCGGCGGTGGGTGTGTGTTATGCCTGCCACAAAATCGGAGCCGTCGGGGTGGAATACGGTCCGGAGCTTACCGAGTACGGCAAGCAGCAGACTGCGGAAATGATCATCGAGGCCATCAGTAATCCGTCCGCCTCCATTGCCCACGGCTACGCCGGTTCTGAGGTGAAGACCAAGGACGGGCTTACGATTCAAGGCATGGCGCTTGCAGGAGGCGATCCAGTCATCCTCAAGTGCATGGGCGGGACGCTTCAAACCATCCCGCGTTCCAAGATTGAATCGATGACACAGATGAAACGTTCCCTCATGTACGAACCCGCTCAGCTGGGCCTCGGCGCCCAGACGATCGCCGACCTCGTCGCTTATCTCAAGAGCCTCTAGGCGGGCTCGTCTTTTCCACCGAGGGCAACTTTTTGCGAACGCCTGTTGAATTGGAGGTTATCCGCAGATGATACAGATGCTCACAGTTGAAAGACGGGGATGGGTGAATCCTTTTGTGGTCTCTTCTCATCTGTTGAATCTGTAGAATCTGCGGATCCACCTCTGAAGCAGTTGTTTATGTGCTCGTTTTAGGAGAGCTTGCCGGTTTGTCCCCGTTTATGAAAAACCTCCCCCTTCTTTCTTTCCTCGGTGTCGTTGCCCTCAGCGCTGTGGCGGCCTACGGCGCCGAACCTGCGGCTCCGGCGAAGCCCGTCCAGAAGATCACTCCCGGCAAAGTCATCGTTCCCACGGACGCTATGCGCCGTATCTGGGGAGAGTTGGTCAGCATCGACCTGAAAACCCGCACCGGCACCTTTCGTAAGGAAGGAACCGACGAGCTCATGCCGTTTACTGTGCTGCCCTACGCCGAGCTGCTGCACCATGCGGCGTTCGGCGACCTGCAGGACTTCCGGATCGGGGTCCGCGCGATCTTCCGGATGCACGAGGCCGAGGACGGCCAGTGGACGTGGCTGACCTATATCCAAGACCAGATGAACATGATGAACGGCCACAAGGAGTATTTCCATGTGGACGCCCTCGACGCCGCCGGCGGTAAGCTCACCGTCACCCAGGCAAGTGCCGACCTGTCCTATGTTCGGGAGAAGGGCATTGTTCTTTCAACGGATTCCGAGACCAAGTTTTGGAAAAACGCGCAGCCCGCAAAGTTTGCGGACATTGCGGTCGGGGACCGGCTCCGCACCGAAACCCACGGGGTGGGAAAGGGGAAGGTCCAGATGTGTTGGAACGTCTTTTTGGACGATGAAAGTCTGCTGAAGTTTCAGTCGGAGCAGAAGCTTCTGGAGTCCAAACGCCTCGCCGAGGAAGGGGCTTCCGGCTACGTGGACTCGAGCGAAGGAGGCCTGCTGGAGCTGACTCTTTTCCAGGAGGGTATCGAGATTTCGCGGGCGGCGGCGATGGGGAAAAAGGTGCGTGTGGCGTCGGCCGGAGTCGATCGCAAGCCCACCGGCGAGCCGTTGGACGGCACCATTGTCGCAGCGAAAATGCAGGGAAATCTCGGCAAAGTGACCGTCCAGCTTGGCGGCGAAGCCAAAGGGTTTGCAGTCTCCGGCCTGGCTCGTCTCTGGCTGCAGTAGGCCCGGCGTAAGCACCCGCCAGAGTTGGCGGGCGGGGGCGAGGAGTTTGGCGGCAGCACACCCCTTTGAGGGCCCACTTTTATGAGTGAAAAATCATAGACCGAGGTGCTGGCCCTTTATTCGGAGCTGACTCCGCAAAAGGGCTGAGCGCCGTCCCTCAACAAAGCAAAACGCCCGGAATGCTAGGATTCCGGGCGTCAGCAGAAAGAGGAGGACCTCCAGTGGGCCCCCGAGGGGTGACTACTTCGAAAGAACCTTGTCGATGGCTGCTTTGAGTTCTTCAGATTCCGGCTCCACCTTGGAGTCGAACCGGGCGGCGAGTGATCCATCTTTGGCGATGAGGAACTTGTTGAAGTTCCATTTTACCGGTCCGGGATGCCCGGCGGCGTCTCCGGTCAAAGTGGCAAACAGGGGATGTGCCGCTTCCCCTTTTACTGCGACTTTCCCGAGCAAGGGAAAGGTCACGTTATACTTGGAGGAACAAAACTGGAGGATCTCCGCCTCAGTTCCGGGTTCCTGACCGCCGAAGTCGTTGCAGGGGACGCCGACGACCACCAGTCCCTTGTCCTTGTAGGCCTTGTAGAGTGACTCGAGGCCTGCGTACTGGCGGGTGTAGCCGCACTTGCTGGCGACGTTGACCACCAAAACGGCCTTGCCGCCGAGACCAGCGAGGTTGGTGTCCTTGCCGGCGATGTCCTTGACGGGGATTTTGAGAATGTCGGGAGCGGGAGCCGCGTTGAGGGTGCTCATGAGGAGGGGGAGGGCTAGGAGGAATGCAAGACGTTTCATGGGGGTTCCCTTATCCCCGAAGAAGCCTTCAGAGTCCAGAAGGGAGCGACTCGTCTTGAGGCGTCGCCTGACATCGGCTTAAGGTGGATACTTGTACCCCCTATGAAAACCCGCGTTTTATCCCCAGCCATTCCTCCTAAAGAGTCTGAAAACAGTGCGGCGAAAACGTCCGCCTCGCCAAGGCCTGCGGCTCGCCCACGGGCGGGGTTGGCCGCCTTGACCGTCCTTTCGTTCGCCCCCACGCTCGTAGCGGCGCCGCCTGAAGCCGCCTTTCGTGCAGAAACCATCGATGCGGAAGTTCAGATCGGCTACGGAATTGCCATCGCCGACGTCAACGGCGACGGGAAGCCAGACATTCTTCTGGCCGACCAGCACACGGTGCAGTGGTACGAAAACCCTACCTGGAAAAAGCACGTCATGGTGGACAATGTCACCGAACGGGACAACGTGTGCATCGCCGCCCGTGACATTGATGGGGATGGAAAGGCGGAGGTGGCCATCGGCGGGCAGTGGAATCCGGGGGAGACGATGGATCCGGAAAAGAGCGGTGGGGTGTTTTACCTCATCCCGCCCGCGGACAGGACGCAGCGTTGGGAGGCCGTCAAACTGCACCACGAGCCGACGGTGCACCGGATGCACTGGGTGCTGGCTCCGTCGGGGAAGTGGGACCTGGTGGTCAAACCTCTGCACGGCCGGGGCAACCGCAACAACGCCGGGGAGGGGAGCAAGGTGTTTGCCTACGAGATGCCCCAAAATCCGAGGGAGCCTTGGAAGCTGTCCCTGGTGAGCGAGTTCACCCATGCCAGCCACAATTTTCACCCGATCAACTGGGACAGCGATCCGGAGAACGAGCTGCTGACCGCGGCCAAGGAGGGGGTTTTCTGGTTCGGGCGCAGCACGGGATCCTGGAAGAAACGCCAACTCTCAGAGGCTTGGGCCGGGGAGGTTCGCGACGGCAGGCTGCCCGGCGGCGCCAGGTTTTTCGCGACCATCGAGCCGATGCACGGCACGACGGTCGCCTTCTATACGAACCCGGATTCCGGCAAGGGTCTTTGGAAACGCCAGGTTTTGGACGAGACGCTCCTGGACGGCCACGCCGTTGTCGTGGGTGACTTTCTGGGAGTCGGCAGCGACCAGATTGTCGCAGGTTGGCGCGGGATGAACCCGAAGGGCGTGCCGGGGGTCAGGCTTTTCACACCACTCGATCCGGCGGGCAAGGAGTGGCGCACCAGCGGGATTTCTGGGGAGGAAGTTGCCATCGAAGACATCAAGTCGGCGGACTTAAACGGCGATGGAAAACCGGACCTCATCCTTGCCGGGAGGCAGACCAAAAACCTGCGCATTCTCTGGAATCAATCCGGCGCCCGCTGAGCCGCCGCTCCCTCTGTGTGGGGGCCGCAAATCTTTCACCCGGGTTTGTATCCGCAGCTGTCTCAGATTTCACAGATGGAAAAACAGTAACCAGTATCTGTGAAAATCTGAGTCATCTGTGGATCACTTTTCCTCCCTGAGGAGTCAGCAGGAAGTGACCCGCAGTGAACACACTCTAGAGCGGGGTCCGGTTCAGGCAGCCATTGACCAGCCGCATCAGATTCTGGGGGTTGCTGTTTTGGAGTTCGGGAGGCAGGGCGTTGTCCGGGAAGTTCTGGTAACATACCGGGCGCACCCAGCGCAGGATGGCGGCGGTTCCCACGCTTGTGAAACGG
>CANJYI010000001.1 GCA_947478975.1 Chthoniobacteraceae bacterium | reverse complement strand
CCCGACGGCCTCAATCACTTCGAGGTTTTCTTCGGACCTCCCATTCGAGGAGGCCACTCGGCCAAGACCGGCCCCCTTGCCTCAGCCGAGTCCTGGCGCCCCGCGGCTTTCAACTTAAAGACGCTTGCCGACGTTAAGTGGGACGGGCCGACGCGCCAGTTCCGCCTCGATTTCGGCTCCACCCCAGGCGTCCAGCTACAACTCCGCAACCTGCACTTTCGCGAACTCAACCCGGAGGAAATTGCGGTTGCGGAAAATGCCCAGGCGCTGAAGGAACGCAAAGAAAACGATGCCTCTGCGATACGTGCATACCTCGGGCGGGAGTTTTCCGCACGGATCGAAGCGGTCCGGATCGAGGGCGAATTGCTTACTCTCGAGGGACGGGTGCAGACGGAGGCTGAAACGGAACTCCTGCTGGCTGAATTACAGATGCACGAGGAACCGTGGCGCGACAGCCCTCGCAGCAACACCATTCCCTTCCAGACGGGCCCCGGCGGCGCCTTTCGTGTGACACTTCCCCGCTCTGACGCGGGCCGCGACCGGCTCTTTTCGCGCTGGCAACTCGTCCGCAAAAAACACGGCGTGGAGACCCCCGCCTCGCACGCGCGCCACGCCACAGAACTTCCCAGCGTAACCATCTCCGGACCGCCACCGCAGACGCGGAAAACCAAAAAGGGAATGGGCGGCGTCACCCTCAACCCGGTCGCAGGAGAGCTGCAGGAGCTTGGTGTCGAACATGTCACCATCAACATCGTCCTGAACGGGTTCTTTCGCGGCAGCGCCGGGGCAGACACCACTCCCTACGAATTTGAGGGCCGCAACTACGCGGTGGCAAAAAACGCGCTCGCCGGAATGGACCGGACGCTTTCGTTCTTCAGCAGCTTTGCAGAGGTGTCCGCAATCCTGCTGGTGGGCATGCCCAAAAACGCGCTGGACCGGAGCCTGCTCAACCATCCGGAGGCGAGCGCGCCGGGCATCTATGCGATGCCCAACCTGACCACGCCGGAGGGGGTCCACGCCTACAGGGCGGCACTCGCATTTCTCGCAAGGAGGTACGCCGGCGGGCCTCAAGGCAGCATCACGCACTGGATCCTTCACAACGAAGTCGACCAGGCCTTTGCCTGGACCAACATGGGGGAGCAGCCCATGGACATCGTCATGGACCACTACGTCCGTTCGATGCGTCTGGCATACCTGAGCGCGCGCCAATTCAACCCCTCGGCCAAGGTGTTTATCTCGCTCACGCACCACTGGACCGCTCCCGAAGGCAGGAGTCTCCAGCATTACCGGCCGAGAGAGATGCTGGACCGGCTCGCGGACTACTCGCGGCTGGAGGGGGATTTTGAATGGGGCGTTGCCTACCACCCCTACCCCGAGGGGCTCTTTCATGCCGCGGCCTGGAACGACAAACGCCCGTGCTTCAGCTTGGATTCGCCCTACATCACCCCAAAAAACATCGAGGTTCTGGACGCCTACCTGCACCGCCAGGCGCTGCTTTACAGGGGCGAGAAACTCCGCACCGTGCTTCTCTCCGAACAGGGGTTCCACACAAAGGACTACTCCCCGGCGGCCCAACAACTCCAGGCCGCCGCGCTCGTCTACACGTGGCACAAGATTCGGCCGCTCGCCACGATTGAGGCCTTTCACAACCACCGGTGGATCGACGCCCGGGATGAAGGCGGCCTGCTCTTGGGGCTGCGCACCCTTCCCGTTGCGGAGCAACCTTTTGGCGAGCGAAAGACTGGCTGGAGTGTTTACCAGGCTCTGGACACCCCGGGAGAGGAAGCCGCCAGCGCGTTCGCAAAGGAAATCATCGGGGTGACAGATTTTTCACAGATTCCCTACCGCGGCCCGATTCCCGAGCATGCAGAGGCGCGGTGATCCGCGTGCGGCACGCATGAACAGGGGCAACGGGACAGTGACAGTGAATCAGGCCACCTGTTCCTCTTGAGTCTCCAGGGAGGCGCACACCGCTTCGCACAGGCGGGTGACGAGCATGTTTTTGAGCCCGTAACGCACCCGCTGTCCGTCGCGCTGACGCATCAAAACGCCCGAGGAGACCAGCAGGGCCAGGTGCTTGGAAACATTAGGCTGCGTCGCTCCGGTAAGCTCCACGATTTCGCCCACATAACGGGGGGCATGGCAGACGGCCTGCAAAATGCGCAGACGCATGGGCTCGCCAAGCATTTTAAACAAAAGGGCGATCTGGTCGAGTTGCTCAGTTGTGGGGGCAGGCCCGTGCGGGATCTCGAGTTGACTCATGAATAAATAGTTATATATTCACAAACATGAATGCCACTGAAATTTCTCCTCCTGTTTGCGTGACCCCCGGCAAAATCCAGCCGGCCCGCCTCGCGGCACTGCTCCGCCAAGGCGGGGGGGCGCGTCTTCTGGACGTGCGCTCGGCTGCGGAATACGAGGCACAGCATGTTTCGGGGACCGTCTTGCAGCCGCTCGACTCCCTGGTTCCTTCTGAGTGGGCGGACAAAAACGCCGGCGGTCCGGTCTATGTTTTCTGCCAGTCCGGCGGTCGTGCAGGGCGGGCGGCTGCGCTCTTGGCGAAGGAGGGGGTTCCCTGCTCGGTGGTTGAGGGAGGCTTGGAAGCTTGGACCGCCGCCGGGTTGCCCGTGGAGAAAGGCGCTTCAACGGTGCTCCCCCTGATGAGGCAGGTGCAGCTAGTCATCGGACTCGTGAGCGGAACCGGGGCGGCGCTAGCCATCTGGAAGCACCCGCTCTTTGCTCTCATCCCGCTGTTCACGTCGGCCGGCTTGGTCTTTGCCGGCGCCACTGGTTACTGCGGACTTGCATTGCTTCTGGCACGGATGCCCTGGAATCGCCGTCCCGCAGGCGGAGCGGCGCTCGCCGGAGCGCGCACTGCACCCGCCTCGTGCTGCGCACCCGCAGGAGGCAAACAATGAGACCGAAGCTGCGTATATTGATCGTCGGAGGGGTGGCTGGGGGCGCTTCAGCGGCGGCCAAGGCCCGCCGGGTGAACGAGTCTGCTGAGATTCACGTCTTTGAGCGGGGCCCCTACATTTCTTTTGCCAACTGCGGCCTCCCCTACCACATCGCCGGGGAAATCAGCGACCGCGAGCAGCTTGTGGTCATGACCCCCGAGAGGTTCAAGGCGCGGTCTGAAATTTTCGCACACACCGGGCACGAAGTGCTGGCCATCCACAGGGAACGAAAAACCATCACCGTGCGCGGCGGCGATGGAGCCGAGCGGGAGGAGCGTTATGACAAACTGGTGCTTAGCCAGGGGGCGCGCCCCTTTATTCCGCCGCTGCCCGGAGTGGATCTGCCCCATGTGTTCACGCTGCGGGACATTCCGGACATGGACCGGATCGTGGAGGCCATCAACACGGGCAAGGCGCAGCGTGCCGTGGTCATCGGAGGGGGATTCATCGGGCTGGAGATGGCGGAGGCCTTCATCCACCGAGGAATGCATGTGACGTTGGTGGAAAAAAATCCCCACATCCTGCCCCTCATGGACCCGGACATGGCCCTGCATCTCCAGGAGTCGCTGCCGGTTGGAGCGCTGGAGTTCCGGTTTAATGCCAAGGTCACCGGCTTCAGCAAGGAGGGGGTGAATTTTGAGGACGGTGGGGACCTGCCCGCCGACTTGGTGTTGCTCAGCGCAGGAGTGCGGGCCGAGGTCGAGTTGGCGCGGGAGGCGGGTCTCGAGATTGGTCCCACCGGCGGAGTGCGCACCAACGGCCGGATGGAAACGTCCGACCCGGACATCTACGCGGTGGGGGACGCAGCCGAGACGATCCACGTTGTCAGCGGCGCGCGGGCCCGCATCGCGCTCGCCGGCCCCGCCAACCGGCAAGGCCGCATTGCGGGAGCCAATGCGGCGGGGGCCCGGTTGAATTTTCCCGGAGTGCTGGGCACTTCGATCGTACGGATCTTGAACATGACCGCGGGATTTACAGGCTTGAGCTCCAAACAAGCCACCGCCGCGGGATTTAGTTTTTTCACCAGCCTGACGCGGGACTCCAGCCATGCGCATTACTACCCGGGAGCCACGCCGGTGCTGATAAAGCTGGTGGCCGAGGAGGGAACGGGGCGTCTTCTTGGCGCGCAGGTCGTGGGTCAAAAGGGCATCGACAAGCGGGTGGATGTTCTGGCGACCGCAATCACGGCGCGCATGAGCGTGTTCGATCTGGAATCGGTGGATCTGGCTTACGCCCCGCCCTTTGGTTCGGCCAACGATCCGGTGAACACCGCTGCCTTTGTGGCGGGGCACATTGCCCGGGGAGACATCAAGTCGGTGGCGCCCGAATCCTGGCGGCCATCGAACGAGCTGCTGCTGGATGTGCGCGATCCGGATGAAATTGCGGCCTGGGGCAGGCTTGCGGGCGCTTTACAGATCCCGCTTTTTGAACTGCGAAGCCGGGCGGGAGAGCTGCCTCGGGACCGGCAAATCGTGGCCTACTGCCAGAAAGGTCAGCGCGGCTATCTGGCCACCTGTGCACTCCAAGGGCTTGGGTTTGAAAAGGTGAGCAACCTGAGGGGCGGCTTCTTGCAGGCGCGCCTCAACGGATTGCCGTTGGAGGGAGTCCCCGCGCACTAGGGCGTTTTGCGCTGGGAAGGGGGGCAAAAAAGGAGCGCCCTGAGGGGGCGATGCGTTTTCTGCGCATTGCTTCCGGAGGCTCGCTCCGCTTGAATCTGCCCCACTATGAAACCGACTCTTGTTGTGATGGCCGCCGGAATGGGCAGCCGATACGGCGGCCTGAAGCAGATCGACCCCATGGGCCCTTCGGGCGAAACGATCCTCGACTACTCCGTCTTTGACGCGCTCCGGGCGGGCTTTGGCAAGGTGGTCTTCATTATCCGCCCCGACTTCGAGGAAGCCTTCCGCACCGGAGTCGGCGCCAAGTTTGCGGACAGGATTGCAGTGGATTACGCGTTCCAAACTCTGGACAAGCTCCCAGACGGCTTCAGCGTGCCCGAAGGCCGCGAAAAGCCCTGGGGCACCACGCACGCGATTCTTTGCGCGCGGGACGTCGTCAGGGAGCCTTTCGCGGTCATCAACGCCGATGACTTCTACGGCCGGTCCTCCTTCGCGGTGCTGCACGACTACCTTTCGTCCCTGCCGCACGATTCCAACGAATATTCCATGGTGGGGTTCACTCTTAAAAACACCCTTTCCGAACACGGAACCGTGACGCGCGGCGTCTGCAAGACGGACGCACATGGATTCCTCACCGAAATTGAGGAAATGACCAAGATCGGCCCCGGCCCCTCCGGAGTCTCCAACACCAAGGAGGATGGGACCGTGTCGCCCCTGACGGGACTGGAACCTGTCTCGATGAATATGTGGGGGTTTTCGCCCCACCTTTTTGAGCAACTGGGCGGTCTGTTCGAGGAGTTTTTGACCGCACACGGCGCGGAACTGAAGGGCGAATGTTACATTCCCCTCTCTGTAGGTGAACTGGTTCGGCGCAAGCAGGCCAGCTGCAAAGTGCTGCCCACGGACTCCACCTGGTTTGGCGTGACCTACCGCGAGGACAAGCCGGTGGTTCAGGCGAGCATCGCCTCACTCACAAACAGCGGCGCCTATCCGCCCGCGCTCTGGCGCTAGGGGAAGTTTCCGGTCAATTAGACCCGCGTTCGGGAACGCAAACTCGCGGATCTTCTAAATGAAGATCAGAAATATCTCATGCAGAGACACCTCCGCATATTTCACAGATTGAGCAGATGAGAATAAACAGCAGCCAGCATCTGTGAACATCTGAGTCATCTGCGGATCACTTCCCGTTCCCTAAGGAGTCAGCGAAAAGTCACCCACCCGTGAACACGCCCTCCAATGGCGTAAAAAGAGTTTAGTCTTAAATGTGCTCTGCGATCTGAACGGCGTTCAGAGCGGCTCCTTTGAGGAGCTGATCCCCAACCACCCAGAAGGACAGGCCGTTTTCGAGCGCGCAGTCCAGCCGGAGCCTGCCCACCTGGCAGTCATCATGGCCGGCGACCTGCAAGGGCAACGGATAGGTGTTGGTGCTGGGATCATCCACCAAGCGCAAACCGGGAAAGTTTGAAAGGACGGCACGCGCCTGCTCCAAGGAAACGGGGCGCTCAAACTCGGCGCTCACGGCCACCGAATGGGCGCGGTACACGGGCACCCGCACGCAGGTGACGGATGCCAGAAAGCCGGGATGATGCATGATCCGGCGCCCTTCATTTTGCATCTTCATTTCCTCCTTGGTGTAGCCCGAATCCAGAAACCCGTCCACGTGCGGCAGGACGTTGAAAGCGATCTGGTGCGGGTAGACGCGCGACTCCACGGGACGTCCGTTTACGGTGGCATCCACCTGGGTGCGCAGCTCTTCAATGGCCTGGGCTCCGGTGCCAGAGACCGCCTGGTAGCTGGAAGCAAATACGCGCCGCACTCCGAAAGCCTGGTGGAGCGGCCAAAGGGCCATCAAGGTGATGGCCGTCGTGCAGTTGGGGTTGGCAATGATCCCACGGTTGAGGGCGATGTCGGCCGCGTTGACTTCGGGAACCACCAGCGGCACGTGCGCGTCCATCCGGAAGGCACTGGAGTTGTCCACGACCACCGCCCCGGCCTGCACCGCAGCGGGCGCGAATGCCTTTGAGATCGAACCGCCCGCACTGAAGAGCGCCAGATCCACCCCAGCAAAGGAATCCTCCCGCAGTTCCTCAACCAAGACTTGCTCCCCCCGGAACGGCAAATGTTTGCCAGCCGAACGCGCAGAGGCCAAAAGAGACAGCTTGGAGACGGGAAAATTCCTGCGTTCGAGAACATTCAAGATTTCCACACCCACGGCCCCCGAGGCCCCGACGACAGCGACATGCAAATTCCGGCTCATAAAGACCTGAACCTAACACAGACCGCCCCCTGAAATGCAAATCCGCGTTCACATTGCCACCCAAACCCTCGACTTATTGGACCCCTCGGGCGCACTGGCCAGGCGCTATGTGGTCTCGACCTCCAAGTTTGGCACCGGCTTCGAGCCGGGAAGCCAGAAAACACCCACCGGCGCCTTCGCAGTGGAATCCAAGTGGGGAGACGGCGCGCCGGAGGGCGAAGTTTTTGTCTCGAGGACAGCCACGGGAACCTTTGGTACAGAGGACGATCCCACAGACCACGTGCAGACGCGGATCCTTTGGCTGACAGGGCTTTCGGAGGAAAACGCCAACACCCACTCCCGCTACATTTACATCCATGGAACCAATGCGGAGAGCAATTTAGGCACTCCGGCGAGTCACGGTTGCGTGCGGATGAGCAACGCGGACGTGGTCGATTTATTTACCCGCGTTGAGGTGGGAACGCCCGTTTGGATTTCAGATGAGGAAACACACTAAAAAAGTGTTTGTTTTCCCGCGATTCATCCCCTAAAAAACCGAGCTTCGCTGTTTTGGCGAAACAAAAAAAGGAATACAATACTATGAAACAAATTGCTTTTATGACTC
Organism: Chthoniobacteraceae bacterium; assembly: GCA_947478975.1. Lineage (GTDB taxonomy): Bacteria > Verrucomicrobiota > Verrucomicrobiia > Chthoniobacterales > Chthoniobacteraceae > Chth-196. The sequence continues at coordinate 23,543 of CANJYI010000001.1, read as the reverse complement.
TGGTGGCGGTTGCATTCGGTCTCGGTGCATGCGCCAAGGACTCCAAGCCCACTTCCCAGCCGACGGCAGGCAAGAACGTGAAGGGCTTCAAGAAGTAGTCTTCACACCGGTTCCAATTCCGGTTTTCTCATTCAAAAGCCAGACGCCCCCGGGTGCTCTGGCTTTTTGTTGTTCGCATTTCTGCTGGCCTGGGGAGCCGCTGCGCCAGCAAAGCTCGCCTCGGCCGACTCAATGCCTTGCCCAAGCGAGACCGGCAGCCCCCGCCACGGCCAGGACACCCCCGAGAATGGCACGCCGCTTGGGCAGGGTCCCCTCCGTCCACCAGGCAAGCGCCATGGTCACCAGAGGGGAGGTAGCCACGATGGGCAAGACCAACGCGCTGGGCGAGGTGCGTAGCGCCCACTGGAAGGAGGCCACCCCCAGGCTAGGCCCCGAAAGGGCGTTGCCCACGACGAGCCACGAAGCCGCCTTCCACGTCGGACGGGGATGCAGCGCCTCCTTGATGTGCCCGGTGCGCTTGAGCACCAGCCAGAACAACAGCGTCAGCACCACTCCCGCCGTGATGCGCTGGTAGGCGGCAGTCCCTCCGTCCACGGCGACTCCATGTTGCTGGGCCACCGCGTTGGCCATCCTCGAAAACACCGCCCCCAGCCCCTGCCCCAGCGCTGAGCCAATCCCAAACAAAACCCCCACCCGGAACGTGGACTTATCCACCTCCTGCTTGGTGTCCGGAGCCAGCGCCAGCGCCACCCCTGCCAGAATCAGCACTCCAAAGGCGGCTTCCAAGCCGCTGATGCGCGTGCCCAGCAGGAAATATTCGGCCACCCCCGCTATCGGAGCCCCCAGGCACTGCGTCAATAGAATGGCCAACCGGGGCCCGATCCGGGGAAGCGCTCCGAAGAGCGCCATGTCCCCAAGGCCGAACCCGATGATTCCACTGAGTAAAAACCAGGGGAGCGCCGGCCCCCGCCAGCCCCCGCCAAAACCATGGGCCCAGATGCCCAGCAACACCATGGCCAGCAGCAGGCGCGAAACGTTGGCCTGCATGGAGCCCAACAGCTTTGCTGAACGGGAGGCAAAAAGAACAGAGGCCGAAAAAAGAAAGGTGGCGAAAACGGAAGGCAGCATGAGGGGGCGCAGAAGGTGAGGAAGGGGCGACTTGAGCCCATTCCCTAGGGGATGTCACTCCCTTCAACGCCGAAGAAGCGGAGAAACTACTTGGACACCTTCACCGCCGGATTGCCGTCCACGTCCAGATAGACAAAGGCGCCGCCCTTCTGGGGCGACTCGATCCGCATCTGTTTGAGGGTGGTTCCCTGATCCATACCCTGAATCGAGACGACTTTGAGTCGGCGAATCAACGTGCCCGCGTCGTCGTAGGCCTCGCTCTTTAAGATGCCGCCGTTGTCCTGACTCACCCAAACCACCACCTCCTTGTAGACTGAACGCACCCCGTTGGGACGGTGCACCCGGATTTTCCAGCAGCGCAAATAAAGCGGCGGCATCAGGCGTTCCTCCCCTTCCAGTTCGGCCTCGGTCCAGTAGAGGAAACGCATGGCGAGGTCTTCGTACAACACCCCCATTCCTGCGATTTCATCCGCAAATTGAGCCTTCTTTACGGCACCTGCGGTGGACTGCACCTGTACAGAGGCGTCCTTGCTGCCAAAGGAAAGGGTGACCACCTGGGGGTCAGGCGCCTGCGCCTCTGGAAATTCAAACCGCAAGTCCCCTCCGTTCATCACCATCCGGTACGGAAGTTTTCGAGACCCCATCCGCAATTTTCCCTGAAGGGTTTGCTGAATCGCCGCCTGGGACTCGCGGACTCCGCGCAACACCGCCAGAGGATCCGGCCCCCCCTCTACAGACTGAACGCCGGTCTTGTCGGAGCTCTGGGGCGCGGCGACCAGCCCGAGGCCGCCGCCCAGTCCCCAGAGAACCAGTCCGAACAGCACCCCGTGCGCCGTGCGGAAATGCCGCCTACTCAACCGACCGGCCCGCCCGAAGGAAAGGAGGCCGGGCAAGGGAGTCGGCAGAAATGGGGTGGATTTCATTTTCCCGCAGGAGTCTTGGCTCATAAAGTCTCCACTCTCACACGATCCTGATGGACCAGCATCTTCTTTTTCTCCTCAACCAGCAATGGACGCACCCGTTTTTGGACCGTCTGCTCGGGACCCTCTCGAGCATGGACTTCTGGATTCCATTGCTGGTGCTGGGGGCGGGTTTTCTGACTTGGAAACAGCGGATTCGAGGGGCCGCGTGCATCGTAATTTGCCTGCTAGGCGTCGGCCTCAACGAGTCATGCATCGCCCAACCGCTCAAAAAACTAACCCACAGGGCACGCCCCCACCAGGCCATGGAGGGGGTCCGCCGGGTGGATTTGGCAGGCGTGCGCCCGAAGCTTCTTTCGCTAGCCTACCCGATGCAAATCGGCCGGTCCGGCACTCCGGATCCTCACGACAAAATGAGGCGCTCTTTTCCCTCGGCGCATGTGCTTAATTCGACTGTGCTGGGCGTGGTGCTGTGGGCTTTTCTGCGGTGGTCCGGTTGGCTCCTGCTGCCGCTGCTCATGGCCTGGTCGCGTGTCTACACAGGCGCACACTGGCCCAGCGACGTCCTCGCTTCTTTGCTGCTGGGAGTTCCCTTCAGCCTGCTGCTGCTCTGGGGGTGCGAATGCTTCTGGAGAGGCCCCCTGACCCGGCGGCGCCCCCGGTGGACAGCACGCAGCCCCACGCTGATTTTTCCCCTTTTTCCCGTGCCGAGCTCCGATAATAAGCGCGAAACGCTCTGAGCGTATTTTTCTCTTTAATGACTTCTAAACGCTGGATCTTCCTCTCGCTCGGCCTGCTCACCCTCCTGCGTTTGTGGCTGACGACCTCCATAGAACTGGCGCCGGACGAGGCCTACTATTACCAGTGGAGCCTTCGTCCCGACCTTTGTTATTTCAGTAAGGGGCCGGGGGTTGCAGCCGCCATCCGCCTGGGGACAATGCTGCTGGGCGCCACCGAGGCAGGGGTACGGCTCCTGAGCCCCTTGCTGTCGCTGGGGACGAGTATTCTGGTGTACCTCTTCACCAGACGACTGTTTTCAGAGCGGGCGGCACTCTGGGCGCTGGTGGCATGCAACCTCATGCCCATTCTCAACGTGGGCAGCGTGGTGATGACCATCGACCCGCTCTCCATCTTTTTTTGGACCGCAGGCCTTTACAGCTTCTGGCTGGCGCTGGAACATTCCGGCATCCGGGAGGAGGGTGAACCGGGGGCGGGTTGGAGCATGTGGTGGCCGTTTACCGGCCTGCTGATCGGCCTGGGTTTTCTGTGCAAATGGACCAACGGGATGCAGCTGGTATCCATCATCGCCCTGCTGCTTTCAGGGCCTCGCCTCAGACGCCACTTCCGGCAGCCGGGTTTCTGGATGCTGTTTCTGGTGTTTTTGATCTTCACGATCCCCCCGCTGGTGTGGAACGCACAGCACCTGTGGATCACCTTTAGCCACGTGTCCCAAAGAGGCGGCTTCCAGTCGGAGTTTCAGATCCGGCCGGGAGAAGCCCTCAGCTTTTTGGGGGCGCACGCGGTTGTCTATTCGCCGCTTCTTTTTCTGGCGATGCTCGGCACCCTGACCAGGGAACTGCCCCGCGCCAGAGACCATTTCAAGCCGCGTTTCCTACTCGCCTTCACCCTGCCCTTGTTTGGGATGTACCTGCTGCTTTCTTTCAAGAAGGCGGGCGAGGCCAACTGGACGGCTCCCGCGATGATCTCGCTGCTGGTGCTTGCCGCAGCAGACTGGACGGAAAGGGCGCGCCAGGCCGCGTGGGTGCGTCGCTATTTGGGAATCGGCATGGCCCTTGGTGTGCTGCTGAGCGTGGCGGTGCTGAATGTGGACCTGTTTCGGCACGCGGGCATCCCCTTTCCCTACAAGCGCGACCCCAGTAAAAAACTCCGCGGCTGGCGCACCGCGACCGAGGCGGTCGAGAGGGTCCGGGTGGCGAGTGAAAAGGAGTTGGGCTTGCCGGTTTTCCTGATTGCCAACGGGCGGGGCCTCGCATCCGAAATCGCATTCTACCTTAAAGACCCAAGGCAGGAGGGGCCGGACCACCCGCCCGTTTACACCCCTGAATCCCAGTCAATCGAGGACCAGTATTCCCTCTGGCCAAGGTACGACGAGTTCGTCGCGCTGAAGCCCGGTCAGCGCCACCCCGATTCACAATTCACCGAGGAGGGCGGAATCAACCCCTTCCACGGCCGCACCGCCCTTTTCATCACAGACAGCGGCGGCGACGCGCCCCCGAGCGCCATCACGGGAGGGTTTGAAAAAACCGAGTTCATTGCCTGCGTCGACATCGAACACTTTGGATTCAGGTTGCGGCAATTACGCATTTTTCGGTGCGCCAACTACCGCGGACGCGCGTTGTAGCGGGGACGCCAGGCGCGGTGCTTTTGGGGGGGCGGAGGTCATTTCAGCTCTTTTGGCCTGTTTCAGCGCTGGACCTGCTCTTATGGTCGGGGTCTTTCTCTTGCCCTTTTCATGCTTTCCGTAGTCATTCCACTGTATAACGAAGAAGAAAACGTGGCACCTTTGTGCGCCGAAATAGCTGCGGCCCTCGCCGGGCGTGCCTACGAAATCGTGCTCGTTGACGACAAGTCCACGGACCAGACACTTCAAAAAATTCCCGTGCAGCCCGAGATCCGGGTGCTGGAACTGGCTCGCAACACTGGTCAGAGCGGCGCCATGTACGCGGGCATCCACGCCGCGAAGGGGAACATTCTGGTCCTCATGGACGGGGACCGGCAGAACGATCCGGCGGATATTCCCAAAATGCTGGAGGTTCTGGACAGTGGCTTTGACTTGGTGTGCGGCTACCGGGCCAACCGGAAGGATACGCTCTCCAAGAGGCTCACCTCCCGCGTGGCCAACACCATCCGTTCGCGCTTCACCAAGGACGGGGTACGCGACACCGGTTGCACCCTCAAGGTGCTGCGCAGCGAATGCCGCGAGGCGTTGCTCCCCTTCAACGGCATGCACCGTTTCATCCCGGCCCTGATCAAGGGCATGGGCTATCGCATCACGGAGTTGCCTGTAAACCACCGCCCTAGGGTGGCAGGCGTGAGCAAATACGGGTTTGGCAACCGGGCCCTGCGCGCGACAATGGACATGTTTGCAGTGCGCTGGCTTTTGCAGCGCCAAATCCAACTGCGGATCGCGCGGGAGCGCTAGCAGCGGGCCTTGTGGCCCCGCCTCCCCCCTAAAAGGATCGCCAAATCCGTTGGCGAATCCAACCGAACGGTGGCATGTTCCGCACGATGATCGACCTTGATGCGAACGCGACGACCCCGCTGGATGAAGCGGCGCTCGAGGCGATGCTCCCCTGCCTGCGCGAGCACCACGGCAACCCCTCCTCCAGCCACCACGCCGGACGCCAGAGCCGCGCCGTCATCGACTCCTCCCGCGACACGCTCGCCGAGTTGCTCGGTTGCCGCTCCCACGAGCTCATCTTTACGGGCTCCGGCACGGAATCCGACAACCTTGCCATCCTCGGCCTCGCCCGCGCGTACGCCTCCAAGGGCCGCCACCTGGTCACCTGCCAGACGGAGCACCACGCCGTGCTACACGCCTTCGATTATCTGGAGGCGCACGAGGGATTCAGGGTCACCCGCCTCGGAGTGGAACCCGACGGCACACTGTGCCCGGAGACCCTTCAGGCAGCGCTTCGCCCAGACACCACTCTGGTGTCCCTTATGAGCGCCAACAACGAAACCGGCGTCTGCCACCCGATGGAGGCACTCAGCGGGGTGTGCCGCGCCGCCGGAGTGCTCTTCCACTGCGATGGAGTGCAGTCCTTTGGCAAGGAACGGCTAAATACTGCCCTCTTCGACGCACTCAGCATCGCCGCGCACAAGTTTTACGGTCCGAAGGGGGCCGGGCTGCTGTACCTGCGCGGCGGCCTCTCGCTCCAGCCAGTCCAACTCGGAGGGGCGCAGGAGTCCCAGAGGCGGCCGGGCACGGAAAACGCCGCTGCCATTGCAGGAATGGCTGCCGCGGCCCGCGTGGCCATCTCACGCATGGACGCGGATGCTCAACGCATCGAGCCACTCCGCAATCTGCTGGAAACCCGCATCAAGGAAAACTGCGCAGGCGTGGAGCTCAACGGAACGCTCGCGCGGCGCCTCTGGAATACGGTCAATGTGACATTTCCCGGATCTGACGCGGAGAGTTTGCTGATGGCCCTGGACATGGAGGGGGTCTGGGCCTCCAGCGGTTCCGCCTGCATGGTCGGGTCCATGCAGCCGTCCCACGTTTTACAGGCAATGGGGCGCTCCCCCGCTCGCGCGGCCAGTTCGATTCGATTCTCCATGGGACGCAGCGTTACGATGGAGGCCGTGGAGGCCGCCAGTCAAAAAGTGGAACGCGTCTGGAACCGCCTTAGAGAATGACACCTTCTTCTTTTCAAAAACGCATATCAGCCAACTCTAGCCCCGGACGAGACTCCTCGGCGCAGGCCGAACCAGCGGGTGACGCTCAGGATCTGGCCCTTTTCGCAAAGGCGGCTCTTGTGGGTCTCGGCTTGGAGTCGTTGGCGGTGAAGCTCACGGTGCAATGGAATTCCAGAATGCGCAGCACCGCGGGGCTGGCCTATCCGAACAGCTCCCAAATCGTGTTGAACCCAAAACTGGCGAGTTTTGGATGGGTCGAGGTGGAGCGTACCCTGCTGCACGAACTCGCCCACCTTGTTGCGCACCACCGTTGCGGCCGACGGCGCATTTCCCCGCACGGTCCCGAATGGCGCAAGGCCTGCGCAGACTTGGGCATGGACAACGAGGCCCGCTGCCACGATCTGCCGCTGCCCAGGCGCAAAATGGTCCGCCGGTTCGTCTACCAATGTCCCTCCTGCGCAGCCAAAGTCGAGCGGGTCCGCCTTTTCAGGCGCCCGGCAGCCTGTCTCAAGTGTTGTCAAACCCACAGCGGTGGCCGTTATGACAAACGCTTCAACCTGTCCAGGGTCGTCCAGAAGGAACTGCCGCTGGATTGAGCAGGGGCACTTGTCGCCTCACGCTGGCATGGGAAGGTCTTTTTTAGCCACCAACAACACCTCGGATACCTCCGGCGTGCTCCCCAAGCGGATGGGAGCTCCCGTTGTGCCCAAGCCGCGGCTGGTGTGCAGAAACAGCCCCTCAAGCTGGTAGCTCCCAAACGGGTATTTTCTAGCTCCCAGAGGCAGTCCGTAATGCCCGAGCCCCGGCACCCGGATTTGTCCGCCGTGGCTGTGGCCGGAAAGCTGCATCGAAACCCGACCGTCCCTTAGCGCGGCATCGGCAACATCGGGTTCGTGAGCAAGAAGGAGGGTCGGCGTGTCTTCCCGAGAACCGCTTAAAGCCGAACGAAGATCGAACCTTCCGGAAATGGAATCCACACCTGCAAGGTGGAGACGTGCATTCCCCCACTCCAGCAAGACGCTCCGATTTGAGAGAACCTTGATACCCTCGCTGGCCAAGCGCTCCTCCACCCTGCAGGCGCCCTTGCGGTGGTCGTGGTTTCCCAGCACTGCGAAAACCCCGAGTTTCGCATTAAGCGTTCCGAGCAGCGGCCCCAGTTCGTCCATGGCCTCCAGCGTCTGATCTACAAAGTCTCCCAGCAGGACGGTCAGGTCCGGACGCAGACTGTTGGCCGCCTCAACCGCGCGTTTCAAAAAGGACAGTGGAGTGAAGGGATACAGGTGAAAGTCACTCAGAGCTGCGATACGTAACCCTTCTAACCCTGTCTTGAGCCTCGGAATGGATGCCACCACCCGCTCGATACTCAACTTTGAGGACTCCTCAACGAGAGCCCCCAGGCCTCCAAGCCCCAAACCGCCCAGGGCGGAACTGAGAAAAACGCGACGGTTCATCATAAGGAAAACACAGCTGATTTTCAGACACAAAACAGGGGAAAGCAAAAACGGAAATCCAACGCCACATCACGGAACCGCTGGGAGATTGTGAAACATTTCACAAATTCGGCTTGCTGGGCTCTTCCGGACGTCTCTACCGTCTCTACCTTGGCGCGTTTAGCGCTTAATCTATGGCTCACACTACCCAGCCGTTCGAACAGCCCGATGCTTTGGCCAAAACCGAGGTCGGCCTCCAGAAACTTGCATCTGGATCGCTTGCCACAGCCGGAGCGCTCTCCCCCGACCTGCTCGGGGAAAAGCTGGTCTTGAACATGGGGCCGTCTCACCCGGCCACCCACGGGGTACTCCGGCTGGTGCTCGAAATGGACGGCGAGCTCATCACCAAGGCCACCCCCGATCTGGGTTACCTGCACCGGGGCGACGAAAAAATCGCCGAAAACATGACATACAACCAGTTCGTGCCCTACACGGACCGGTTGGATTACCTGGCGCCACTGGCCAACAACGTCGCCTACGCGATGGCTGTCGAGAAGCTCATGGGCTGGGAACTGCCGCCGCGCGGTCAGGCCATCCGGGTCATCTGCTGTGAGCTTGCACGGATTTCGTCCCATTTGCTCGGCCTTGGCGCCTTCGCCATGGATACGGGCGCGCTCACGGTGTTCATGTACACCTTCACGGAGCGCGAAAAGATTTACAACCTGTGCGAGGTGATCTCAGGCGCCCGTTTCACCACCAGCTACACCCGCATTGGAGGGATGACCCGCGACCTTCCGGAGGCTTTCTTTCCGATGGTTCGCAAGTTCTTGGAGGAATTCCCCCCGTCCTTGGACGAAGTGGACGGACTCCTCTCCAGGAACCGCATTTTCGTGGACCGCACCAAGGACGTGGGCTGCATTTCAAAAGAGGACGCCATTTCGTTCGGGATAAGCGGCCCCAACCTGCGGGGATCCGGCGTCGACCACGATCTGCGCAAGCGCCACCCCTATCTTGGCTACGAACAGTACGATTTTGACATCCCCGTAGGATCAGCCGGGGATTGCTACGACCGGTACCTGTGCCGGGTGGAGGAAATGCGCCAGTCGGTGCACATCCTGCGCCAAGCGCTGGACAAGCTTCCCTCCGGCCCGATCACTGTTTCGGACCCGAAAAACCTCCCGCCCGCCAAGACTTCGGTCATGACCAAGATGGAGGAGTTGATCCATCACTTCATCCTGCACACCGAAGGCCTCAAGGCGCCTCCGGGGGAAGTGTACTTCGGGGCGGAAAACCCCAAGGGGGAGCTGGGCTTTTACATCCAATCCAAGGGCGGAGGAGTGCCCCACCGGCTCAAGATTCGCGCTCCCTCGTTTGTGAATCTGAGCATCCTGCCCAAGCTGCTGCCCGGACACTTTATGAGCGACGTGGTGGCCATTCTGGGCTCGCTGGACTTCGTCATGGGGGAATGCGACCGGTAAGTGAACAGTGTGATGCACATCTCCCTGCCGGCAGCGCTCCTGTGCTTTTCCCTGTTGGGACTGTGCAGCTGCAAGCCCGAGATTTCCCAGTCCAACATTGATGCGGTCAACACACGGTTCGAAAAACTCGAGAAAACGGGAAAAAAAACCCTCTCCCCCAAGGAGGTCGAAAGCATCCTGGGACCGCCCGACCGGGTGGAGAACGCGACGATAGAATTGGAAACTCAAAAGAAAGAAGTCGGTCTTACCCGTTATTACTACGAACAGGACGGCAAGACGATTGAGCTGCATTTCTTCGACAATAAATTGATTAACCGAGTCCCCGGCTGGAACCACCCACCGGAGCAGGAACCCAAAAAACCATGACCATTCCGGCAGACCTCCTGGCTCAGATTGACGAAGCAATCACGCACTACCCGGTCTCAAAACGGAGCGCGTCCCTGCCCCTGCTCCACTTGTGGCAGGAACACTTCGGATTTGTGTCGGACGCAGCGGTTTCCTGGATTGCAGCCAAGCTGGAGCTCCAGCCGATCAATGTTCTGGAACTGGTCACCTTCTATCCGATGTTCCGCAGGGAACCCGCCGGCAAGACCCACATCCGCGTCTGCCGGACGCTATCCTGCGCCATGGCGGGCAGCTACGCGCTGCGCGATGCCCTCGCGAAGGAAGGCGGCATAGACATCGCCACCTGGAACGAGCACATGAACGGGCATGGTCACGGTGACGATGGCCACTCCAACTCCCCCTCCAAGCTCACCGGCCACGCAGTCCACAACCCGGGCCACGGCAATCCGATTGCAACCAGTCCGGACGGCAACTACTCCATCGAGTTTGTCGAATGTCTCGCCTCCTGCGGCTCGGCCCCCGTGGTGATGGTGAACGACAATTTTCAGGAAAACGTCCGGATCCAGGACGCCGCCAGCCTGTGGAAAACCACCACTTCGCAGGCCACCCGCGTAAATACGGCTGCGCCGCATCCGCGGGAGCACCGCCTCATTTTCAAGACCATCGACGTTCCCGGACGCGGAAACGACATCGAGACCTACGTTGCCGGGGGCGGCTACGGCGACCTCAAGAAGGCGCTCGGAATGAAGCCGGAGGAAATTCTGGACGAGGTCAAAAAAAGTGGCCTCCGCGGCCGCGGTGGCGCCGGTTTCCCATGCGGCACAAAGTGGAGCTTCATCAAGCGGGGCGGTCCCAAGCCCACCTACCTCATCTGCAACGCAGACGAGTCGGAGCCCGGGACGTTCAAGGACCGCTACATCATCCACCAGGATCCGCACCAGTTGATCGAAGGGATGATCATCTCCTGCTTCACGGTGGACGCACACCTCGCTTATCTCTACATCCGCGGCGAATTTCCCGAGGGAGCAGCGATCCTCGAAAAGGCGATTGCCGAGGCGAAGGCCAAGGGATTCCTCGGCAAAAACATCCTCGGTTCCGGGTTTGATTTGGAGATCTATGTGCACCGCGGCGCGGGCGCCTACATCTGCGGCGAGGAAACCGGTTTGATCGAGTCGCTGGAGGGCAAGCGCCCTTATCCCCGCATCAAGCCCCCTTACTTTCCTGCAGTGCTCGGCCTCTACCAGTGCCCGACGATCGTCAACAACGTCGAGACCCTCTGCCACGTTAAACACATCGTCCAGATGGGCGGCGAGGAGTACGCCAAGATCGGGCGCCCAAACAACACCGGCACCCGCATCCTGTGCGTCTCCGGTGACGTGCAACGCCCCGGTTACTACGAGGTGGCCGTTGGAAGCGTGACCCTCGGCGAACTCATCAACGAGATCTGCGGCGGCATGAAGCCGGGCCGCACGCTCAAGGGGGTCATCCCCGGAGGCAGTTCGGCGAAGGTGTTGCGCGCTGGCGAAAAGTACAAAATCAAGGACAAGGAAGTCGCCCTCGAGGACCTTCCGATGGACTTCGACTCCCTTGCGGCCGCCGGCTCGATGGCGGGCAGCGGCGGAGTGATCGTCATGGACGACACCCGCAACATGGTGGAAATCCTCAATAACATTAACGAGTTTTACGCGCACGAGTCCTGCGGCCAGTGCACTCCCTGTCGCGAGGGCGCACAGTGGATGAAGAAGATCACCGACCGCATTGTGGCGGGCGGGGGCGTCGACAAGGACCCCGAAACGCTCAAAAACGTGGCGGACAACATCGCGGGAAAAACCATCTGCGCCTTCGGCGAAGCCTGTTCCTGGCCGACCCAAAGCTTCCTCGCGAAGTTCAAGGAGGAATTCTCGGCCAAGTCCCACAAGGCCGTCCCGCCGCCGATGCCGCCCGAATACACCCGGGACGAGTTGATCGCCCACGACTCCATTCCCGCCGTTGCCGCCCCCCGCGGAAACGGTCACGAAATCATGGCGCCAGCCGCCACCCGCTAACCCATTTTCCGCCGCACCATGAGCACAGAAGTACCGCTCCTCAACGTCCAGATCGACGGCGTGTGGATGCAATTTCCCAAGGGAACCAAGGTGATCGACGCCTGCTCCCAAGCCGGCAAGTTCATCCCCCGTTATTGCTACCACCCGAAGCTGTCGGTCCCGGGGAATTGCCGCATGTGTCTCATTGAGATGGGCATGCCCAAGATGACGCCGGACCGCAAGCCCATCCTCGGGCCGGACGGCAGGCCCGAAATCGGCTGGATCCCGCGCCCGCAGATCTCCTGCGCGCAGGATGTTTCCGAAGGCCTCGGTGTCCGCACCGACTCTCCGATGGTGCAGGAATGCCGCAAAGGCGTCATGGAGTTCCTCCTCATCAATCATCCGCTGGACTGCCCCATCTGCGATCAGGCCGGGGAATGCCGCCTGCAGGAGTTTTCCGTGGAATACGGCAACGCCGAGTCCCGCTTTCTGGAGCGGAAAGTCAAAAAACCGAAGAACGTCGAACTCGGGCCGAGGGTGACACTGGATGCGGAGCGTTGCGTGCTCTGCTCCCGCTGCATCCGTTTCATGAAAGAGGTCGCCAAGGACGACGTGCTCGGCTTCGTCGACCGCGGGGGCTTTTCGACCATCGCCTGCCATCCGGACAAGACACTGGAGAGCAACTACTCACTCAACACCGTCGACATCTGCCCCGTCGGCGCCCTGACCTCCACGGATTTCCGCTTTAAGATGCGGGTCTGGTTCCTCAAGGAAACCAAGTCCATCGACGTCAACGACGGTCTCGGGTGCAACATTCTGATCGGTTCCCGCGAAAACCACGTCTACCGGATCACCCCTCGCGAAAACAACGACGTCAACGGCAACTGGATTCCGGACTCGCACCGGCTCAATTTCAAATACCTTCAGGACGAGCGCCGCCTCCTGCATCCCTCGGTGGACGGCCACCAGATGCCCTGGTCCGAGGCCGTTTCCGCGGCCGTTTCCAGCCTGAAGGCCGCCGGTCCCCTAGCGATGGTGCTCTCCGCGCGCCTCACCAACGAGGAACTCTACCTCGCACAGTTGCTTTCCACGGCACTCAAGGTGTCCATCCACGACGTCGTGCCACGCCTCGGCGAACCCGACGGAATCCTGATCCCCGCCGATCGCAACCCAAACACTGCCGGCGCCCAGTTGCTCGGAGCCACAGGCAAGGAGCCCGGCAAACGGCTCGCCGAAATTGTAGCGGGCGTGCGCAGCGGAGCGATTCAGGGGCTGATCTGCCTCGGCGAAGACCTTTCCGAGTGCGGATTCAATCCAGCAGACTTGAAGAAACTCAAGGCCTTGGTGGCGACGTCCATCCTGCCCAATGACACCACAAGGGCGGCGCACATCGTGCTGCCGGGGGCGGCTTGGGCGGAGAAGCGCGGCTCGATGATCAACATCCACGGACGCCTCCAGCGCCTCAACAAGGCGGTGGAACCCGCCGGGGAAGCCCGAGACGACTGGGAGATTCTCCGCGACCTGGTAGTGGCCAGCGGTGCGCCTGTGGCCTTCCACGAGATCGAAGACGTTTTCCGGGCCATGTCGCAGGACATCCCGGCGTTCGCCGGACTCAACTTGAGCAAGATCGGCGACCTGGGCGTGCAACTGCTCCCCAAGCCCGAGACCGCCGCCGCAACCGTTTAAGCAACGCTCCATGGCACTCCTCAACGACATTCCCTGGTTCCTGATAGCCGCCTCGGTGGCGAAAACGCTCTTCCTTATCTTCCTCGTGGTGCTGCCGCTGGTGTCCTACACGGTGTACGCAGAACGCCGCGTGAGTGCACTGATTCAGGACCGCCTCGGCCCGAACCGGACCGGCTTCCCAATCTCCCTCTTCGGCTTCAAGAAGGATTTGCAGCTGGTGCTCGGCGGCTTGGGACAGCCCATCGCCGACGCAGTGAAGTTTCTGCTCAAGGAGGACTTCACCCCCGGCCACGTCAATAAGGTCTACTTCTGGATGGCGCCCGTCCTTGCGATGGTCCCCGCCCTTTCCACCTTGGCCGTCCTTCCGTTCGGCAACTACATGTTCGGCCAGAAGATGGTCGTCGCCGACGTGAACGTCGGGATTCTCTACGTATTCGCCATTGCCTCCATCGGCGTCTACGGCATCGTGCTGGCGGGGTGGTCCTCCAATTCCAAGTACCCCTTTCTGGGCGGCATCCGCGCCTCCTCGCAGATGATCAGCTACGAGCTCTCCCTCGGCCTGAGCGCCGTGCCGGTACTGATGATTCTGGGCAACCTGAACCTCTCCGACGCGATTGACTACCAAGTCAAAAACGGCTGGCTGCTGCTGCCTTTCACCGATGGGAACCTCACCCTCCGCGAGTTGCTCTTGTGGGTGCCCGTACTGATCTCCTTCATCGTTTTTTCGATCTCGATGTTCGCCGAGACCAACCGCCTCCCCTTCGACTTGCCTGAGTCCGAAACCGAACTCGTGGCGGGGTACCATACCGAGTATTCCTCGATGAAATTCGCCCTCTTCTTCTTGGGCGAGTACGCCGCGATGATCGCGGGTTCCTCGGTGATCACCGTCCTCTTCCTCGGCGGTTGGCACATCCCCTTCCTGCCGGTCAACACCCTGGAGTCCTCCATGACCGCGCCAGGTGCGGTCCTCGGCCTCGTCCACATCACCGCCTTCTTTGCAAAGGTGGCCGTCCTGTTGGGTATCTTCATCTGGGTTCGGTGGACGCTTCCGCGTTTCCGCTTCGACCAGTTGATGAAGCTCGGCTGGCTCTACCTCTTTGAAATCGCTCTGGTGAACATCTTCATCACCGCCGCGATTCTCGCCCTGGTCCGCTAACCCGCACCCCGATCTCCCTCAACCCACTCGTCCCCATGGCATACACAGTCCGCCGGCCGAATCTCACTTTCTGGGAGAAGCTCTACCTCCCCAACATCATCGCCGGCCTCGCCATCACGCTGAAGCATCTGCGCAAGATGCTCGCCGGCGAGACCCACGTCGTCATGCAGTATCCAGAGGAGAAGTGGGACGCGCACCTGCCGGAATACTACCGGGGCGCACCCACTCTGGTGACGGACCAGCACGGCCGCGAAAAGTGCGTCTCCTGCCAGTTGTGTGAATTCATCTGCCCCCCGCGAGCGATCAAAATCAAGCCGGGCCACATCCCTGCGGAAAATGAGTTCGCCAAGGTCGAGAAGGCTCCCGAAGCCTTCGACATCGACATGACCCGCTGCATCTACTGCGGGCTATGCGAAGAGGTCTGCCCCGAGCAGGCCATCTTCCTGCGCAAAGACTACGCCATCACAGGCGAGAGCCGCGCCGAAATGGTTCACGACAAGACCAAGCTTTATGAACTGGGCGGGACCATGCCGAACCTCGTCCACAAGTGGAACCCCGACAAATAACCAACTTTCCGCATGTCACCCGTTCTTTTTTGGGCATTCACCCTGCTGATGCTGGCCTTTGGGGCCTCGGTCGTTTTGAACCGGAATCCCGTGGCGAGCGCCCTGAGCCTTGTGGGCTCCTTCCTTTGTCTTGCAGCGCTTTTCGTGGGGCTGGACGCATTCTTCATCGCCGTCATCCAGGTGCTCGTTTACGCGGGCGCGGTCATGGTGCTCTTCCTCTTCATCATCATGCTTCTGGACCTGAAGGCGGAGCAGCGGCGCCGATTCAATCCAGTCGCCTTGGTCGGTGGTGCGGCGGTAAGCGGAGCGTTTGTTGCCTTCCTGCTGCACGTGCTCAAGAGTTTCCCTGCGGGGAGCCAGGCTTTTCCAAACCTTGGAGTCGAACGTCTCGACGACGTGCGCCTCGTCGGCTTCGCCCTCTTTAACCACTTCAACCTGCCCTTCCAGACTGTAGGGGTGCTCGTGCTGGTCGCCTCCATCGGTGTGGTGGTGCTCTCCCGCCGGGAACTCAAGTAATCCGCGACGCCTGTGCAAACGCTGACTCTCAACCACTACCTGCTCGCGAGCGGGCTGCTCTTTTCCCTCGGCTGCGCCGGGGTGATGCTGCGCCGCAACATCATCACCATTTTCATGTGCCTTGAGCTCATGCTCAACGCGGCGAACCTCTCGCTCGTGGCCTTCTCCAGATTCCACGTCGGCGCAGACGGCCTGCCCAACTACAACGCCCAGGTGCTGGTGTTCTTCATCATCACCGTGGCGGCCGCCGAGGTGGCCGTCGGCCTCGCGGTGATCGTCGCCCTCTACAGGGCGCGTCAAACCACCCACGTCGAGGATCTCCAGTCCCTCAAGTTTTAACACGCCTCGCTTCATGGAATTCCTACCTTGGCTGATCCTTCTGAGCCCGCTGGCGAGCGCGGCGTGCATCCTCCTGTTTGCGCACCGCTCCAAGGCACTCAGCGTCTCCCTCTCGCTCGCAGCGGTCCTCACCGCCCTTGGCGCCACTCTCGCGCTCCTTGCCTCCGGCCCCCAGACGTTGGCCTCCAGCATTGACTGGATCCACCTTGGCTCCGCCCTCCACCTGACCATCGGCCTCAAGGTGGATGCGCTCACCCGTGTGATGCTTCTGGTGGTCACCGGCATCGGCGCCCTAGTCCACATCTACTCCACCGTCTACATGGCGGAGGACGAGGGCAAATCCCGCTTCTTCGGTTCCCTGTCCCTCTTCATGTTTTCGATGCTGGGCATCGTTCTCGCGGACAGCCTGACGATGATCTTCATCTTCTGGGAACTGGTGGGTGTCAGCAGCTTCCTGCTCATCGGCCACTGGTTTACCAAGGAGTCGGCAGCCAAGGCCGCCAACAAGGCGTTCCTGACCAATCGCATTGGCGACTTCGGCTTCATGAGCGGCATCCTTCTGGTTTGGGCCGCAACGGGCGCGGTTGGCTTCGATGCCGTCCAGCAGAACATGGCCAAACTCACGGCCAACCCGGCGCTGCTCACCCTCGCCGCCCTGTGCCTCTTCTGCGGTGCGGTCGGTAAGTCGGCTCAGGTGCCCCTACACGTCTGGCTGCCCGACGCCATGGAAGGCCCGACCCCCGTCTCCGCCCTGATCCACGCGGCGACGATGGTTGCCGCCGGGGTGTACATGCTGGCGCGTCTTTTCTTCCTGTTCGCCCCCTCCCCTGACGCCCTCACCGTGATCGCCGCCATCGGCGTCGTCACCGCCCTGCTCGCCGCACTGATGGCCACCCAACAGGACGACATCAAGCGGATCCTCGCCTATTCGACCCTTTCCCAGCTGGGCTTCATGGTTGCTGCGATCGGGTGTCAGGCGCCCGGTTCGGCGATGTTCCACCTCTTCACGCACGCCTTCTTCAAGGCGCTGCTCTTCCTTGGCGCCGGGGCGGTCATCCACGGGCTGCACCACGAGCAGGACATCTGGAAGATGGGCGGGCTGCGCAAGACGATGCCCAAGACCTTCCTGACGTTCGCCATCGGCACGCTCGCGCTGACTGGCGCGCCTTTTCTGGCCGGCTTCTTCTCGAAGGACGCCATTCTTCTGGCCGCCTACAACAAGGGACCGCTCTTCTTCTTTCCCCTGTTGCTCTCCGCTGTGCTGACAGCCTTTTACATGACCCGCCTCGTGGTGGTCGCCTTCTTCGGGGAAGCCTACCACCCCACCGGCCACGGCCACCCGAAGGACCACGGCCACGACGGCCCCGCCGCCATGACCGTGCCCCTGCTGATCCTCGCGGTGCTTTCCGTCATCGCCGGGTACGGCTTCTTTGCGGAGCCGATCTTCGGACACGACCTCTTCCACACGGCCCATTCCCTGGCGACGTTCTCCGCCTCGGGCGTTCTGGAATACGTGGACGCGCCGCACGTGGCACTGGTGCCGATGCTTGCGGTAGGCGCGTTTGTGCTCGGGACGCTGGGTGCCTGGATGCTCTACTCCGGCAAGCCCAAGGATCCCGTGCGGATTCCGCTTTTTGCAAACCGCTTCTACATCGACGAGGCATACGCCGCCCTCATTGCCGGCTCACAGGAGATGCTGGCTTCGGTCTCCGACTGGCTTGACCGCTATCTGATCGACGGGGTTCTGGTGCGCGGCATTGCCGGCCTGACCTGGGGTACGGGATACGCGCTGCGTCTTCTTCAACTCGGCAACATTCAGGGCTACGCCTTCATTTTTGGCGCGGGCGTCGTGGTGTTGCTGTTTCTGCTCAACAAATAACGGGGACTTTTCATCGTGCTTACTACCCTGCTTCTCGTTCCCATCGTTACCGCCATCGCCCTGCTCCTAGGCTTTGGCAACCGTTCCTGGGCCAAGGCTTCCGCTCTCGTCCAGTTGGCACTCACCCTGTTTGTGTGGTCTGGCTACGACCAGACACAGGGCGGCTACCAGTTTGTGTCCTCCACCGAACCGCTCTTCGCCGGCCTGGACCTGCGGTTCTCTCTGGGCGTGGACGGCTTCAGCCTGCTGATGCTGCTTCTGACGGGACTCGTCACCGTTGCCGCCGTCTGGATGTCGCCCAAGATTGAGAAACGCTCCAACCTCTTTGACGGTTCGGTGCTGTTAATCAGCGCGGGCGCAGCAGGCGCCTTCCTCGCAAAGGACGTCTTCTTCATGTACGCCTTCCACGAACTGGCGCTCATACCCACCTTCCTGCTCATCGGTTACTGGGGCAGCGGCGAACGCCAAAACGTGGCCTGGAAGGTGACCATCTTCCTCGCCGTGGGCAGCATCGTTTTGTTGGCCGGTTTGGTGGACCTTTATCTGGCGATCCCTGTAGCCCTCCGCAGCTTCGACCTGCAAAAGCTTCAGGAAGTCGCCGCACAGCATGTGATCCCGGCAACGGCGCAGGTGCGGCCCTGGCTGCTTCTGACCGCCGGCTTCGGAATCCTCATTTCCCTGTTCCCGTTTCATTCCTGGGCCGCCCCGGCCTACGCCTCGGCGCCCACTCCGGTCGCGATGCTGCACTCTGGAGTGCTCAAGAAATTCGGTCTGTACGGCATTATCCGCCTGGTCGTGCCCTTCCTCCCGGAAGCCTTCAAGCAACCGGTGTGGGGCAACTGCACTGCGCAGGATCTGCTCCTGGCCCTCCTGCTTTGCAACATCCTCTACATCGGTTTGGTGACCATCGCGCAGCGCAAACTGGACTACGTCATCGGCTATTCCAGCGTGATGCACATGGGCTACGTTTTCCTCGGCATCGCCTCGATGAACCTCATCGGGCTTTCTGGGGCCTGCCTGCTGATGTTCTCCCACGGACTCTCGGTTGCGGCGCTCTTTGCTGTCAGCGGTGCGATCCGTGAGCGGGAAGGCTCGCTGAACTTCGAGCGCCTCGGCGGAGCGGCAAAGGCCGTCCCCTATCTGGCGATCTGCTTTGCGCTGGCAACCTTTGCCTCGATCGGCCTGCCCGGTTTCTCCAACTTCGCCAGCGAAACGCTGGTCTTCTTCGGCGGGTTCCAGACCGGTGCTTCGTCCTTCCTCAAGACCTCCACGATTCTGGCCCTCTGGGGCGTGGTCATCTCCGCAGTCTACATGCTGCGCGCCTACAAAGCCGTGTTCCTCGGTGAAAGAACGGCCTCCGCTGCAAAGTGGAGCGACCTCGACGGCTCCGCCCGTTTCGCCCTCGCTGCCCTGCCTTTGGCCCTCTTGGTGGCGGGTTTCTTCCCCCAGTATTTCCTCGGCTACATCAAACCCACTTTGGAGGCGGCACTCCGCTAGTTTCCCATGTTTGCGCCCATCACTCTCGAAATTTTGGTGCTAGTTCTGGGGTTCGCGCTCCTGCTGGCCGAATCCTTTTCCACCTCTTCCAGCAAGCGCTCCCTTCCCAAGATTGCGCTCTTTGTGCTGGCCTGGGTGTTTGCCTTCAGTTTCTTCACTGCGCCTGCCCCGGAAACGGTGGAGCCTGGCAGCTTTTGGAACTTTTACAGCGCCTCCCCGATTTCCCTGATGTTCAAGCGCATCGCGCTGCTCACCACCATGGGCGTGCTCGTCATGAGCCTCGACTACGAAAGCACGTTGGCGAAGTTCATCCCCTCCTCCCGGCCCGGCGCGGGCACCGGTGAATTCTACATCCTCCCGCTCTTCACCTGCGCGGGCCTGATGCTGATGGCCTCCGCCACCGACTTGGTCATGGCCTTTGCGGCGCTGGAACTGGTAACCATTTCCTTCTACGTACAGGTCGCCTACATGCGCAGCAACTCCGCCTCCCTCGAGGCGGGAATCAAGTACCTGATCCTCGGCGCCCTGAGCACAGGCTTTTTTGTCTACGGTCTGACCTGGATCTTCGGCCTCACGGGTGAGACGCACTTTGACAAGGTCGCCCTCAAACTAGCCGCCCTGCAGAACTCCGACACCGCCATCCTCTTTGCCCTGCTGCTGGTTTTGGTCGGCTTGGGCTTCAAGGTGGCCGCAGTGCCGTTCCAATCCTGGGTGCCGGACGTCTATCAGGGCGCCCCCACCCCCGTGACCGCATTCCTTTCGGTCGGATCCAAGGCAGCGGGCTTTCTGCTGCTGCTCCGCGTGCTGGAACCCTTCCTCGGCGTCTCCTCCATCCAACCCAAAGTGCTCACGGTCCTCGGGACGATGGCCGGAGCAACCCTGATCTACGGAAACCTCGCGGCACTCCCCCAGAACAACCTCAAGCGACTCCTTGCCTACTCCAGCATCGGGCACGCAGGCTACCTGCTCCTTGCCGTTGCAAGCGTGGGAGCGACGGTGACGGGCTTCGGCGCGGTGGGCACCACCATCGGCTTCTACCTGTTTGCCTATCTATTGATGACCCTCCTCGGCTTCATGGTCCTGACGGCTGTCTCCACGCAGACCAAGGGTGAAGAAATCCAGCATTTCAACGGCCTTTCCAAGCGCTCACCGTTCCTGGCCTTTGCCCTTCTTGTGGCGATGTCTTCTCTGGCGGGGGTCCCGCTGACGGCCGGTTTCTATGGCAAGTTCCTCGTGTTCGCCCACGCCGTCAACGCCCACCTCTGGGTGCTGGTCTGCCTTGGAGTCGTCACCGTGGGCGCTGGTTTCTACTACTACCTGCGTGTTGTTGCTGCGATGTACTGGTACGAACCAAACGACACCACTCCGATCCAAGTCTCCTCTCTGAGCAAAGCGGTCATGGCCCTACTGGTCGTCTCCATCTTTGTCTTCGGCGTCAATCCCCGCCCCATTCTCTCGGCGCTCCAGGGCGCCCCTGCGAAGGTCGCTGCCGCCCACTGATGGGCGGTTCTATGGACGCGCTGTTCGGTTTGCCGCAGGGCGGCATTCTGGCCGCGTCTTTCCGGGTGCGCCGCGCCCAATTGGTGTATGTTGCCCTCCTGAGGTTGGGGGTGCTCCTTTCCAGTGCGGTGCGCCAAGCGCTCTGCTTGCGCCCGGTTTCCTCCGGCGTCCCGGCGCTTCCCCGCGCACTCACGACAAGTTTGTACTCCCCCCTTCATCTCGGATTTTAGGTTCAAGCAATGGCAGAAGCATCCCCACCCCAAGCAGTCCTCAGCGTCTCTGAAATCTCAGTGGCCTTCGGCGCAAATCCCCTCCTTAAAAACGCCACGATCGCGATTCTCGAAGGCGAACGCATCGGCTTGGTAGGACGCAATGGCTGCGGCAAATCCACCTTCCTGAAGATGGCCGCCGGCGCCACCAGCCCGGACTCCGGCCAGATCAATACCCGCCGCGGCCTGCTTGTGGGCTATCTTCCCCAGGAATTCGAACTCGAAGAGGAACTCACCGTCCACGAGGCAGTCCTCCGCGGCGCCAGCGCCGTCCAGGACCTCCTCGCCGAGTACGAAACCGCCCCGCCCGAATCCGACCGCTCCGCTGAACTCCTCGAGCGCATCGAACAACTCGATGGCTGGAATCTGGATTCCCGCACCAAGGCGCTTCTCTCCAATCTCAACGCCCCTCCGGCCGACCGCATTGTCGGCTCCCTGAGCGGGGGCGAGAAGCGGCGCGTTGCGCTGTGTCGCAGCCTTCTGGCTCAGCCCGACATCCTCATTCTCGACGAACCCACCAACCATCTCGACACCGAGTCGATCCGCTGGCTCGAGGAGTTTCTCGAGCGCTACCGCGGCACCTGCCTCTTTGTCACCCACGACCGCTACTTCCTCGACCGGGTGTGCAACCGGATCGTCGAAATCCATCTGGGCGGCTTCGTTTCCTTCCCCGGCAACTACACCGACTTCCTCATCGCCCAGGCCGAGCGCGAGGCCATCAGCGAACAAACGGAGCACCGGCGCCAGAAGTTCCTCAAGAGCGAGCTCGAATGGGTGCGCCGCGCCCCCGGCGCACGCCGCACCAAATCGCAGGACCGCGTCGACCGCTACTTTGAGGCGGCTTCTCAAGGCCCGCCAGAACGTGCCTCCGACGCGGACATCATCCTTCCCACACCGCGTGAACTCGGAAACCGCGTCATTTCGCTCAAGGACGTGGGCGCGGAGATCGACGGACGCGTGCTGTTTTCGGGGCTGACCCTCGAGCTGGAAGCCAACACCCGCGTAGGGATCGTGGGACGCAATGGTTGCGGAAAAACCACCCTCCTGCGCCTGCTCACCGGCGAAACCACCCCGCTCAGGGGCACGGTGGAGCGGGGCGCCCGCGCCGACATCAACCTGATCGACCAGCACCGCCTGCAAATCGATCCCAACCGGACGGTGTGGGACGAGGTCGGCGAGGGACGGGACACCGTCCGTCTTGGTGAAGAGAACGTCACGCTGCGGGGCTACCTGCGCCGCTTCCTCTTCAAGGAGGACCAGCTAAACCAGATCATCGGACAGCTCAGCGGCGGAGAACGCAGCCGGGTGCTACTCGCAAAGATTCTCAAGCGCGGCGGCAACGTCCTCATTCTGGACGAACCTACCAACGATCTGGATCTGGCCACCCTGCGGATCCTCGAGGAGGCACTGGTCCAGTTCAAGGGGACCGTAGTGGTGGTCAGCCACGACCGGTACTTCCTCAACCGTGTGTGCACCCACGTTTTGGCGATCGAGGGCGATGGCTCTACCGTCTTCAACGTCGGCAACTACGACCAGCATCTGGCGTTGATGGCCGCCCGCCGCCAAAAGGCCGCAGCAGCCACCTCGAAGAATCCGCCCAAACAGTCCGCGGCGGCGCTCCCCTCGAGTCCTACGCCATCCCCGGCCGCCCGCGCGGCACGCGGTCCGAAGCTTTCCTACAAGGAGGAGCGCGAACTGGAGGGCATCGAGGCGGCCGTCAGCTTGGCGGAGGAAACTGCCACCGCAGCGGAGGCGGCGCTCAACTCACCAGACCTCTACAAAAAGACTCCAGCGGAAATTTCAACCGCCCAGGTCCACGCAAATACTCTACGGACGGCCGTGGCGGAGATTTACGCCCGCTGGGATGAGTTGGAGAAAAAACGAGCCTCCTGCGCTGCGGAATAATACAAACTCTCAATGATAATCGGAGTGTTTCCGCCCCGAAGGGGCAGGCCACTCGCAGCCCATGGCAACGCCGTGGGTTTGTCCGTTATAAAACATTAAGCCCTGCATGGGCGCCCCATGATGAAGCCACCCTTTCGCATGGACCGGGCATGTTAGGGTGCCCTCTCAAGGGCGTATTCTTTTTTGGGGACGGTTTTCCCATGGCGTTGCCATGGGCTGAAAGAGAAGTGCCCCTTGCGGGGCGTCAGATTTGCCGAAAATCCGCGCGGTTTTTCTGAATAGGGCGGAACGATTGATGCACGGGGCTCAGATCGCTAATAATCCAGAAAACTCAGATAAGTGGTATAAGAGGCGCGCCGCCTAACCTCCCCTTCAAACAGGGTTCCAAACCCGATCCATTCCAGCCCTTGGAATGGACCCCGCCGTGTTCCACAGAGGCTTCCAAAAGCCTCTGTGCTCCCCACCCCGGCCGCACGCCTGTGCGGCGGCTAGAAGAAAAGAGGGATCACCAAAATCGCCACGATG